>CAZDJY010000032.1:10255-12633 GCA_964505835.1 uncultured Zetaproteobacteria bacterium
TGCTGCGCACCCGTCTGCAGCGGATTATGAAAGAGCATGGCCTGGATTCACTCGATGCGCTGGCTGACCTGCTGAAAAAGGACCAGCGCTGCCGCATGGGCCGCCAGGTTGTGGATGCGATGACTACCAACGAGACACTGTTCTTCCGGGACCAGTATCCGTTCGATGCGCTGGGCGAGGTGATGTTGCCCGAAACCAAGGACTCGCCGGTGCGCATCTGGTCGGCGGCGTCCAGCACCGGGCAAGAGGCCTATTCGATCGCCATGACGGCCGCCGAGGCGGGGAGCCGCGTGCAGATCCTTGGCACGGACATCTCCGAACAGGCCCTGGCCAAGGCTGCCGGCGGAACCTACACGCAGATGGAGGTGCAGCGCGGCATGCCTGCCCGCTTGCTGATCAAGTACTTCGAGCAGGACAACACCAATTGGCGACTCAAGCCGGAAATCCGCAACATGGTCCGCTTCCAGCCGGCCAATCTTGTGGCCCCGTCGCTGGTCTCGGAGATGCGCGGCAAAGGACCTTTCGACATCGTATTCTGCCGAAACGTGCTGATCTATTTCGACGTGAATGCCCGCCTGCAAGTGATCGACAATCTGGCTGCAAGTATGAAGGACGGCGGTTATCTGGTGACAGGGGCAGCCGAGATCCCCAAGGGTGAGAAGTCAAGCTGGGAGGCCGTTCATTTCGGCAACCGCAACCTGTGGAAGTTGGCGGCGCGGAGATGAAAGAGGGCGGCATGAGCGACAATCATCGGGATTTCACCCGGGTGCGGTATTCCGCCCGTGCCGAGGTGGATGTGAACGGGCATGTAATCGCCGGCGATATCGCCGATATCAGCATGAACGGCATCTTCCTGCATTCGGATGTGCCGGTGCAGCATGGAGACGATTGCGAGGTGCGCATCTATCTCGGCGAGAGCGACCCGCTTGAGCTGCGCGCCACAGGCCAGGTGACACGCTGCGATGAAGATGGTTTCGCCGTGCGATTCAACGGACTTTATTGCGAGAGCTACGATCATCTCAGAAAGGTGGTGCTGCTCAACACATCAATAAAAGAAACGGCTGAAAAAGAGATGCAGGAGCATCTCGGTATAGCGACCACAAGGAGAGAATCATGAGTGCGATGCAAGACGATCAACACGAGATACTGGCTGCGGGCAACACTATCCCGGAGGCATTTTTCGCGGCCATCCTGACTGGGAATTTCCAGTGGCGCATGACCGAAGGTGCCATGGCCGCTCAGGTGAACGCCGTGATGCAGCATCTTGATGCGCTGATGCTTAAGGAACTCAAGGGTAAGGTAGAGACGGCAGTAAGCGGCTTTGAGAGCACTATCGCCATGGCGCGGCTCGATGCCTCGGCCTCGGAGGTGCGCGAACGCACCGAGGCAATGGCCGCTGCCACCGAAGAGATGAGCGCCACGGTGAAAGTGATGGCTGAGCGGGCTGGGGATGTGCGCGAATTGAGTGTGTCGGCCAGCGAATCGGTTGCCACAGGGCATGCCTCGATGGATGAAACCGTGCAGGTGATGGGGGAAACCAGCACACAGATGCTCGCTGCTATCGAGCAGATGAACCAGCTAAAAACTATTTCCGGCGAGATCGGACAGTTGCTAGCTACGATCAAAAAAATCTCGGATCAGACCAATCTGCTGGCCCTTAACGCCACCATCGAGGCAGCGCGAGCCGGTGAGGCAGGTAAGGGTTTTGCGGTGGTTGCCGGTGAGGTTAAGGAACTCTCCCGCCAGACAAGGCAGGTGACCGACAACATCTCGGAGAAAAGTCAGGCGATCGAGCATACGGTGAATTCGGCTGTGAGCAGTATCGAAACTATTTCCGAAACCGTACAGAGGGCGTCATCGGCGTTGGCTATTTCCGGTGATGCGATGAAGGTGATTGGCGGAAACATGCAGATGGTGGACGAGAGGGTGGGCGATATCACCCACGCCGCTGAAGACCAGTCACTGGCCAGTGCCGAGATTGCTGGCGGCGTGGCAACCACTGCGCAGGAAGCGGATGCGCTCAAGCATCTTGCTCAGGAATCCCTGGACATGACCGATGCGCTGGGCAATCAGGTGCGCGAGGATCTGGCTGATTTCGCCACGCTGAAGATCAGCGATGCCGTCATTGAGTTGGCCAAATCCGATCATATGCTGTGGAAGAAACGGCTGATCGACATGATTCTGGATCGCGGCGAGATTCGTGACGAAGAGGTGACCGATCATCATCAGTGCAGACTGGGCAAGTGGTACGATACCGCAGGTCAGGAGCATTACGGTCATGCGCCGGGCTTTACCCAATTGGCCACACCGCATGCCGAAGTTCACAAGCTGGCCCGCTCGGCAGTGGTGAAGTTCAACAGCGGCGACCGCGCCGGTGC
>CAZDJY010000033.1:0-12390 GCA_964505835.1 uncultured Zetaproteobacteria bacterium
ATTTCAGGAAATCTTTTCAACCTTCAGGAGCTCGTGAGAAAAACCATTTCCTGTTTAGAAAAACTGGCCTGCTCACGCGCTACCATATTATATGGCCCCTTTAAACCCTTGGGATAATATTCAGCCAGCATTTCGGTGAACGTTTCAACAGGGTTCAGATCTCTCAGTTTACAACAATGACTGATATAGCGCGGAACGTAACAGGGGGCCAATGAAGGAAAGCTTTGACTATGGAGTTAAAGATATAGAAATAAAAAAGGGAGTAACCGCTTTTCTTCCATGGTCACACATCAAATATTGGCCGCATAATGGAGCAATTGAGCACCTTCGCAATGCCATGAGTCTAGATAGTGCGCGTAAGTAAACTAATGCCCACTTTTGGCGCTTATTCACCAACGACCTGGCTCTATTGCAAGTTATGCAAGTATAGGTTGCATCAGGAAATGGATATGCCTATGCTTCGCATCGTTGAAAAGTGAGCTGCGGCTCGCTTTTTTTCGTTTTTGAGGACGGGTGGCATTTTGGAATCTCGAATACAGGCATTGTTGCAACCGATTGCGGATGAGTTGGGTGTTGATGTGCTCAAGGTGAGCATGGGTGGTGGCTCCCATCGTCAGGTCCTGCGCATTATTGTCGACAAGGCCGGCGGCGTGGATTCGGAAGCTCTGGAGCGCATCAGTCGCGGCTTGGCGCTGCAACTGGATGCAGAAGATCCGATTGCCGGCCGTTACCAGCTTGAGGTGTCCTCTCCGGGCCTGGACTGGGAGCTGGAGAATGATGCGGATTTTCGCCGTTACCAGGGCGAATGGATCAAGGTGTTCCTGATCGAGGGAGGCAGCATCGAAGGGCGCAATCTGGGGCCGTGTGATGTGGCAGGAAATGAAGGATTTAAACTCGGTATCGAGGCTGTGAAGGCAAAAGATAACGAGGAAAGGCTGTACGCGATGAGCGAAGTGGCCAAGGTGGTGCGGGCCATCAACTGGAAGGATATTTCCCGCAAAAAGAAGTAAGTGATTAACAACCTAATGAGTGAGAGTGCTGACATATGAATGTTGAAATGTTACAGGTCGCAGAGGCAGTAGCGCGGGAAAAATCAGTAGACCGCGAACTGGTTATGGATGCTATGGAGCAGGCGATGAAAACCGCTGCGCGGCGTACCTATCCGGGTAAGAATGTTGAGGCTGAAATTGATCGCGAAACCGGCGAGCTTCGTTTGTTTCATGTGCGTACGGTGGTTGAAGAAGTCGAAGAGGAAGAAAACGATTTAACCCTTGAGCAGGGGAAAGAACTTGATCCTGCAGCCGAGATCGGCAGCGAATTCCGTGAATCCCTGCCGCCGATCGAGTTGGGCCGTATTGCCGCCCAGACTGCCAAGCAGGTGATCAACCAGAAGATTCGCGAAGCTGAGCGTGAGCGTGTGATCGCTGAATACGAACCGCGTGTAGGCGAACTGATTACCGGTATCGTTAAGCGTGTCGAGCGCGGAAATGTTTATGTTGATCTGGGCCGCGGTGAAGCGGTGATGTACCGTGAAGACTTGCTGCCGCGTGAAACATTCCGTCAGGGTGACCGGGTTCGTGCTTATCTGCGTGAGGTGCGTAACCAGCCGAAGGGTCCGTTGGTCTTCATCTCCCGCTCTGATGCCGGTATGGTGTTACGTTTGTTCGAACAGGAAGTGCCTGAGATTGAAGACGGCATTGTTGCCATTCAGGCTATTGCCCGCGATCCGGGCGCACGCAGCAAGATTGCTGTGATTTCAACCGATCCCGCTGTTGATCCGGTGGGCGCATGCGTGGGTATGCGCGGTGCGCGCGTACAGGCGGTGGTCAACGAGTTGCACGGTGAAAAGGTTGATCTGATCGAGTGGACGGATGATCCGGCTGCTTTTGTGGTGAACGCGCTGGCTCCAGCTGAAATTGAACGCGTGCTTGTCGATGAATCCCGCAACACGATTGAAGTGGCAGTGAATGAAGAGAATCTCGCGATTGCTATTGGTCGCCGTGGTCAGAATGTGCGTCTTGCTTCCGAGCTTAGCGGCTGGAATATCGAGCTGATGAGCAGTGGCGAGGAACAAGAGCGCCGTCAGGATGAGATCAAACGTGCCACGGATGTATTCAAGGAAGCACTCGATGTCGATGAAGATTTCGCTGCAGTGCTGGTGGCCGAAGGATTTATTAATCTTGAGGATCTGGCCTATTGCGCCATTGAGGATATTGCCGGCATCGAAGGCTTCGATGAAGACCTGGCTCAGGAGTTGCAGAAGCGCGCCCGCAATGTGCTCCTTGATCAGGCTCTGCAGCAGGGCGAGCAGGAGGGCGAGGCCAAGGTGGGCTTGCTTGACCTGAAGGGCATGACGCGTGAAATCGCGGAACAGCTGGCCGCTCGTGAAATGGTAACCGTAGAAGCGCTGGCGGATGCTGCTGGTGATGAAATCGAGGATATTGAAGGCCTTGATCGCGAGCAGGCGGATGCACTGATTATTGCTGCAAGGGAAGCTAGCGGCTGGTTTGACTAAGGCGGGGAAACATGTGGCCATGCGTAGCTGTCTGGCATGCCGACAAAGCTTGCCTCGGGATCGAATGCTGAGGCTTGTGGTGGATGAGGCAGGGCAGATATGGCCGGATGCCGGGCATAAAGCGCCGGGGCGTGGTACATATCTGTGTATGCAGAAGGAATGTTTGGCTGACATGTCGGATAGAAAGTTGCAACCGATGAAGGCGAAGTTTTCGGTTGTATTGCCCCAGTGGCAGGCGCTTCGGCAGCGGATGCTGGATGTTCTGGATGCTTACTTGGTGCAGGGATTTTCCCGCTTGCGTGCCAAGGCTGACGTAGGCAGGGATGCGGTAATGCATCGACTGTGGAATAATGCGCCGGTAATGCTGTTTGGCGCCACCGATGCCGGTGATGCCATTCGTCGTCAGATTGAGGCGGCGATAACAAAACGAACGCAATCAGGCCTGGCGGTCGAGCTTGTGGAAGTGGAATCGACGGCCTGGTTAGGCAGGATGTTCGGGCGGGAATGTGTCGCGGTGGCGAGTATGGATGACTCACCCATGGCGAAAAAATTGAATCAATACTGTGTCTGGTTAAGACACATGAAGGTATCAGGGTAATTATAACAGATGGCAAAACGTATTCTCGACTTGGCAAAAGAACTCGGCATCGATGCAGATGAAATTCAGCGCTTGGCAGTAAGCTGCAATGTGGCGGTCAGTGGCCCGACAAGCACGCTTGATGCGGATGATCAGGATAAGATCCGCAAGGCTGCGAAAAGCAAGCCCAAACAGGATGCCGCTAAATCAGGTGGCAAGACCCTGACCCTGAATCGCCCGATGCTGGCTGGCCAGCCGCGCGGTGGAGCCCGGGTTGAGGGCAGGGGCCGAACGGTTGAAGTCGCTGTGCGTCGGCGACATACCCCTGTGAAGCCGGGTGCCAACAAGCCTACTGCCAGCAAACCGACTACGGAAACTGCGCCGGCTGCCAAGAAGACTGCAGCTTCTTCCCCTGCGGCTCGTGCCGCTGCAGCTGTTGAGAAGAAACGTACCTCAGCACCGGTTGCCAAGCCGGCCAGCAAGCCGGCCAGCAAGGCACCGAGCAAAACCGCTGACAAGGCTGCTGCGCCGACAGTCAGGAAAGCCGCAGTATCTCCGGCTAAAAAGGCAGCTGAAGCACTGGCTGCCAAGCAAAAGTCGGCCCAGCCAGCTACAACACCCAGGCCTGCAACTCCAAAGCCGGCAGCTTCGAAGCCTGCTACAACTCGCCCAAATACCGCTCGACCTGGCACAAACAGATCGCCTGCAGGACGTCCGGTAGGCGCTCGCCCGGCATCCCCACGGCCGGGTGCGCAAGCGACTCATAAAGGCCCTCGGACAACCATCCGGCGAGGCCTCACACCGGCTCAGATTGCTGCCTCCAAGGCACCTCGTTCTTCGGTTAAACAGATTGAGAAGAAAATTTCTGAGGATCGGGCAAATCGCCGTGCTGACGGAGGGCGGCCGGGTGGTCGTCCAGGTGGTGCTGGAGGCGCGGGCGCGGGTCAGCGACGCGCTCCTTCGGTAGCGGTTTCACCTGAGCCAAATGTTGCGCCTCCGGGTGCTCCTCGCCGTCGTGGCCCCGGTGGTCCGGGCGGTCGTCCTCAGCGTCGACTGTCTCCGGCCGAGAAGGCCGCTCGCCGTTCGTATGCCGAGAAACGCAATCAGGTTCTGACACCGCAACAGGAAGACCGCATGGCGCGTCTGGCGCGCGGTAGTAAACGTCGTGACGTTATCACCAAGGACGATGAGGATTTTGTTGCCCGTACCGTGGAAGTGACAGATCCGATTCTTGTTTCCGAACTTGCCAGCCGTATGGCAATCAAGGGTGCTGAGGTTGTGAAGAAGTTGTTCGAGATGGGTACCATGACAACGGTCAATGAAGCCATTGATGCAGATACTGCGCTGCTGATTGTTGAAGAATTCGGGCATACGGCCAAGCTGATCAATGCTGCTGCTGTGGAAGATAAATTGATTGAAGAGCCTGATGACGATGATTCTGAGAATCTTGAGCCGCGCCCTCCTGTTGTGGTGGTCATGGGCCATGTGGATCATGGCAAGACCTCGATTCTCGATGCGCTGCGCAAGGCCCATGTCGCTGACGGCGAGGCGGGTGGCATTACCCAGCATATCGGTGCTTACATGGTGAAGCTGGAAAGTGATGAACGCGTTGTGTTTATCGATACGCCGGGCCATGAAGCATTTACCGGATTGCGTGCCCGGGGCGCCAGCCTGACTGATGTGGCAGTGCTGGTTGTTGCTGCGGATGACGGCGTTATGCCGCAGACCGTTGAAGCGGTGAATCATGCTCGTGCTGCCGGTGTGCCGATGATTGTAGCGGTCAACAAGATGGATAAGGAAGGGGCTGATCCTGAGAAAGTGAAGCGTCAGTTGGCCGAGCTGGAAGTGGTCTCCGAAGACTGGGGCGGCGACACGATCTTTGTTCCTGTATCGGCGCATACCGGAGAAGGTCTTGACGACCTTCTGGAAATGCTGGCCTTGCAGACCGAAGTTCTTGAACTGAAAGCCAATCCGTCGCGTCGCGGTAAGGGTATCGTGATCGAATCGCGTCTGGATAGAGGTCGTGGTCCGGTGGCTACGGTGCTGGTACAGAATGGTACATTCAATCAAGGCGATATCGTCGTCACGGGCAGCACAACAGGCCGCATTCGTGCCATTGTCGATGAAAATGGCCAACAACATCGCACGGCCGGCCCGTCGATTCCGTTTGAACTTCTGGGGCTCGATTCGGTCCCTGAAGCCGGACAGGAATTGTATGCGGTTGAGAATGATCGAGTGGCCCGCGATATTGTCAGTTACCGCAAGGATAGGGAGCGGGAACTGGGCGCTGAGGCCAAGAAACGCGCAAGTCTGGACGAGTTGTTTGCTAATATGCAGAGCGGCATCAAGGAAGTTCCGGTATTGATCAAGGGTGATGTAACCGGATCGGTGGAAGCGATGGCTGAATCGATGGCCAAGGCGGGCACCGACGAGGTGAAAGTGAAAGTGGTGCACAAGGCCATTGGCGGCATCACCGAATCAGATGTGATGCTCGCGTCGGCATCCAATTCCATCATCATCGGATTTAATGTACGTCCTGAGGCAAAAGCCAAGAAACTGGCTGAAGCCGAGGGTGTGGATGTCCGTTTTTACAAGGTGATCTACGATGCTATTGACGAAATCAAGGCAGCAATGGCTGGTGTTCTGGCACCGGAAGAGGTCGAGAAGGTGACAGGTACAGCCGATGTGCGCGAAGTATTCCAGGCGCCGAAGGTTGGTGCTGTAGCAGGCTGCTACGTGACCGATGGCTTTGTCGGACGTGGTTCTCATGTGCGTGTTCTGCGCGAGAACGTGCTGGTCTATGATGGCGTACTGGCCTCCCTGCGTCGTTTCAAGGATGACGTGAAGGAAGTGAAAGCCGGTTATGAGTGCGGTATGAGCGTTGAGAAATTCAACGATGTGAAGCCGGGTGACACATTCGAGTTTTATGTCATTGAGGAAGTCGCGGCTAAGCTCTAAACTGACCTGATGCAGAATGTTTCCGCCAGTCAGCAGCGTTTGCTGAGTGATATTCAACGATTGCTAAGCACCCTGATGCTGCGTGATGTTGCCGACCCGCGCCTTGCTGGCTTGACCATTACCCGGGTTGAACCCTCAGGGCGTCAGCTTGTGAATATATGGATTTATCATGCCGGCGAACAGGATGAGAAGGCCTGTATCAGGGCGATGGAAAAAATGAGCCCGCACTTTGAACATGAACTGCGCCGGGCATTGCCCAAACGCCGCTTACCCAGGTTGCGCTTTCGCTGGGATGCGGCATTTGAGAAAAGCGGTGATGTGCTGATGATGCTTCGCGATCTGGATCGTTCAGCGTGAGCAGTCAGGCTCCTCGTCCGATGTTTCCCGAGACCGACTGGCAGCCGGTTATCGAGGCAATTCGTACTGCAAGCCATATCGTTCTGACCACGCATTGTAACCCGGACGGCGATGGCATCGGCTCTCAACTGGCATTATTCGGAGCTCTGCAAGCCGCCGGCAAGCATGTGCGTATGCATAATCGTGATGGTGTGCCACGTATCTATGAGTTTCTTGAGCATGCCGCAGATGTAACGCGCGGTGACTGGCCGGGCGATTGTGAACCCGATGTGATTATTAGTCTTGATTGCGGAGCCAAGTCCCGTCTGGGTATGCCTGATAAATTTTTTACTCCTGCAACCCTGATCAATATCGACCATCATGCCAGCAATCAGTCCTTCGGCGACATCAATATCGTTGATGCCCGCTACTGCGCTACAGGTGCGATGATCTTCGATCTGTTGCTGGCTATGCAGGTGCCTTTGAATGCATCCAGTGCAGCCGCCATGTATGCAGCTGTGTTGACCGATACCGCCAGTTTTCGACTGGCCAGCGCGACGGCCGATGTATATCGCATGGCAGCCAGTCTGATTGAGGCTGGAGCCGAGCCATGGCCGATCAGTGTTGGAATCTACGAGAGCAGACATCTCGCAGGACTGAAGGTTATGACGGCCTGTCTGAATACACTGGAATTACATGATGGCGGACGTTCTGCCTGGGTCTATGTGGATCGCGACATGTATGAGCAAAGCGGCGCTGATGTCGAGGATACCGAGGGGCTGATCGACTATGCGCGCAGTATCGACGGGGTCGAAGTCGCCGTGTTTGTGCGTATTGATGAGAGCCGTGATGGCTGCTGGAAGGTTAGCTTCAGAGGCAAGATCCATGCTGATGTCGGCAGTCTTGCTGCAGGCCTGGGCGGTGGCGGGCATCGGCATGCGGCCGGTTGTCTGATGCGTGGCAGCCTCGAAGAAGTAAACGAGCGTCTGCGCTCGGCAGTGAGCACATTGCTTGGCTGATTCCGCAGTTACCAGCGGCATTGTATTCCTTGATAAACCCATCGGCTGGACCTCGCGTCAGGCCGTTAACGCGGTGATTCGCATATTCTCCACCTCAGGCACAAAGCGCATCAAGGCGGGCCACGGGGGTACGCTTGATCCACTGGCGACGGGTATGCTGCCGATCCTGCTTGCTGAAGCGACGCGTTATGCTGATTACGGTCTGAGTGCGGAAAAGGCTTACACCGTCAGTTTCGATCTGAGTTTTCAGACTGATACATTGGATAAAGAGGGCGAGGTGGTTGCCCGTTTTGAATCGACGATTGATGAACAGGCATTGCTGGCGGCAATCGGCAAATTCAGCGCAAGTTATGATCAGGTTCCGCCCGACTACTCGGCGATCCGCGTCAATGGCCAGAGGGCTCATGCTGCGGCCAGGTCCGGCAAACCTCTCGATCTGGCTGCCCGGCCAGTTGAAATCTATCAATGTGATCTTGTGAGCTTTGAATTTCCTATTGTGACCCTGCATGTGCGGTGTTCCAAAGGCACCTACATCCGTTCTCTGGCCCGCGATATCGGCTTGGCACTGGGGATGGGCGGCTGTGTCACGGCGCTTCGTCGAACCAGTACAGGTGGTTGGCCGAAGGCCATGATGGTCAGTCTGGATGAACTTGAAAAACGGGGCGCAGCCTGTGTGATGCCACTGGCCATGTGGTTGCGTGATTTACACCGCTGTAATATCGGGGAAGATGAAGCGCGCCGATTCCTGCAGGGCCAGCGCTTGCAACTTGATGAGGCATACGAGGGGGAGGCGAGCGTGTTTTGTCATGATATACTGCTCGGCAATGCACAACTTAAACCGGGTATGAAAAAGATGGTTCTGCATCCCGTGCGGATATTGCCATCGGCCCAGGAGCGATTCTTATGAAATATATAAAACCATGGTGTGGCCTGTTGTTGGCCATGTTCTGTTCAGCCCTGATGGCTGGCGCGATCATCGCTTACGCGGGTCCGCATCATTTAACCAAGGAGCAAAAAATGGGATTATTCAGTAAAGCGCCGCAGGCCGGGGACAAGGATGTTCCGGCTGGTGAACACATCAAGATTACGACGGAGCATGGGGATATTCATATCCAGCTTTATCCCGATGCAGCCCCGAATACGGTGGCAAATTTCAAGGCATTGGCAGGCAAGGGTTTCTACGATGGCCTGATCTTTCACCGTGTAATTCCGGGCTTCATGGCTCAGGGCGGTGACCCGGACGGTACAGGTATGGGCGGACCCGGCTACAAGGTGAAAGCGGAATTTAATTCGCATCGCCATATCCGCGGTACGCTTGCTATGGCGCGCAGTCAGAACCCTGACTCCGCCGGCAGCCAGTTCTATATCTGTTTTGAGCCGCAGCCGCATCTGGACGGCCAGTATACGGTATTTGGTCAGGTGACCGAGGGCATGGATGTGGTTGACCAGATTCAGCAGGGTGACGAGATGCTCCAGGTGGTTATTCAGCCCTGATCGAGGATGTTCTGATCTCATAAATGCAAAAGCTTGAAAAAGCGGCCCGCGGGGCCGCTTTTTTTTGTGAAATAAGACTTAAATTGGCGCTGTTCTTGCTCGCAGAACATGTCGGCTATGATCCTGCTATATCAGGTTCAGTCTGATGCAAGGATGATTCCACGGGAGCACTATGGCCAATCTAAGCAGTACCTTAAAGATGGAGTTGGGAGACCTGCTGCCGCATGGAAAAAAAGAAGACATCGAACAGGTCATCCGGGTCATACAGGGCGAAGAGCCTGAGCTTCCGATAGCCAGGCTGGCCCGCTCAATACTCTCTTCGAATACTGAGGTTGGACCTCTTCTGTCGGCACTTCTGCGCTGCGAGTGGCTTTGCGTTCAATATATGATTGAGCATACCAAACCGGAACAGCTTAAGGCACAGGTCACGTTGCTTTCGGATTGTATTGAGAATTTTAACGTGCTGCAGGCCGCCATCATCGATGCCGCCAGCCAGGACTGGCAGGCCGCAGTGGATGATGAGCGAAAATCGCGCGTTATTGCCGAGTGTCGGGCGCTGTGGATGGAATCCGGATGCGTGCATCTGCACAATTATTTTCATGAGATTCCGGTATCGGCGAAAGCCGGCTTTATCCGCCTTGAGCACCGGAGTCTGTGGTTGAATATCACCCCCGAGATGGCACCGGTATTCTCCGCATCCGCTGATATGAACAAGGCCCTGATTTCGAACCCTGATCGTACATACAATCTGCAGGTTGAAGTGGTGCAGCGACGTGGTTCCAAATTGATGTTATCGATCAGCAGTGTGGAGCAGGCACTGCGCGAGCGGCGCGGCGATGTACGGGTGCAAATGGATGATGTGATGTCGCTGCAAATCAATCGGCGCGGCAAACAGTTGAAGGCGGTAATCGCGAACCTTTCAAGTTCCGGCCTTGGCATCAGCATGCCTGCGGGGGGATCGATTGAGGCGGGGGAACAGCTGCATTGCGAGTGGATGATTGACAAGAACCTTGTGGCAGTGGATGCCATTGTACGCTGGGCCTTGCCTGAACGGGATCGGTTGCTGGCTGGCTTACAGTTCAAGGCCGGAGGCAAGCAAAGGGAGACCATCTATAAATACCTGTTTGTGAAGCAACAGCATATTATCGGGCGATTGCGAAGACTGGAGATGCCCGTCTGGTTAAAGGCTGAAGGTCATAGGCCCGAATAGGCCCGAATAGGCTAAGGAGCGGCGGTGGCGATTATTCGCACCATTGCCATAGCCCTGTGGAGGTGAAGACGAGCAGCAAGCTCAGCAACTATTTCGTCAGCAATTAATCCGGTTGTTTTATTCCGGACGGGTTGCCCGCTTGCGCTCGTGCTCCAGCAGAAAGCGCTTGCGAATACGGATATTCTTCGGCGTGATTTCGACCAGTTCGTCATCTTCGATGAATTCAATGGCGCGCTCCAGGGTCAGCTGAATCGGCGTCACCAGATCAATCGAGTCATCCTTTCCGGAGGCGCGCACATTGGTCAGTTTCTTACCCTTGATCGGATTCACCACCAGATCGTTGTCGCGGCTGTGAATGCCGATGACCATGCCTTCATAGAGCTTCTCATTGGCGCCAATGAACATCTTGCCGCGTTCCTGCAGTTTCCACAGGGCGAAGGCGACAGATTCACCATTCTCCATCGACACCAGCACACCATTCTGGCGGCCTGGCAGCTTGCCGATATAGGGCCCATATTCATGGAATAAATGATGTAGTACGCCGGTGCCGCGGGTGTCGGTCAGGAATTCCGAGGTGTAACCGATCAGACCGCGCGTCGGGCAGAGAAACTCGATACGGGTCGAGCCGTCGGAGTTGGCCTGCATATGGGTCATCTCGGCACCGCGTTTGCCCAGTTTCTCGATCACAGTACCCTGATATTCCGATTCCACATCGACGGTGACGGTTTCGTACGGTTCCTGTTTCTGCCCGTCGATCTCACGCACGATTACGCTCGGGCGGGAAACCGCCATTTCAAAGCCTTCGCGGCGCATGTTTTCAAGCAGAATACCGATATGTAATTCGCCGCGGCCGGATATCTTGTAAATGTCAGCGGAATCAGTTTCTTCGACGCGCATTGCTACGTTGGTGCGAATCTCTTTCATCAGACGATCACGGATCTGGCGGGTGGTAATGAACTTGCCCTCAGTACCGGCCAAGGGGGAATTGTTGACGTGTATCTCCATGGTCAGGGTCGGTTCATCAACATGAATGACCGGCAGCGCGATCGGGTTGGCCGGATCGGCAATGGTTTCACCGATATTGATGGTTTCAATGCCGGCTACGGCAATAATATCTCCGGCTTCAGCGGACGGAACCTCAACCCGGGTCAAGCCCTCAAAGCCGAGAATCTTAGTGATGCGGAAATTCTCTTTGGATGCATCGGTATGGATGACTGTGATCTCCTGACCGGTTTTCAGGCGACCGTTGGCCAGACGGCCGACTACGATACGACCGATAAAATCATCCCAGTCCAGAGTTGTGGCCAGCATTTGCAGCGGCGCATCGGCATCGCCTTCCGGCGCATCGACATGTTCAATGATGGTGTCGAACAGGCAGGTCAGATTGTCGGATTCCTCGCTTAAATCCATCATCGCATAGCCGTTTTTGGCCGAGGCATAGACGACCGGGAAATCGAGCTGTTCATCAGTCGCGCCAAGGGATGCAAACAGGTCGAAGGTGGCATCAACCACGGCATCCGGGTCAGAGCCTTCGCGGTCGATCTTGTTGACGACGACGATGGGCTTTAATCCCAGTGCCAGCGCCTTGGAGGTCACAAACTTGGTTTGCGGCATCGGGCCTTCGCGCGCATCGACGAGCAGCAGTACACCGTCAACCATGTTCAGGATGCGTTCCACCTCGCCGCCGAAATCGGCATGGCCGGGGGTGTCAACGATATTAATGTGCGTGTCGCCGTAGTTAATGGCGGTATTTTTGGCCAGGATGGTGATGCCGCGCTCTTTTTCCAGATCGTTGGAATCCATAACGCGCTCACTGACTTCGTTGCGTCCCTGCATGGTGCCGGATTGCTTGAGCAGTTCGTCCACCAGTGTGGTTTTTCCATGATCCACGTGAGCGATAATGGCGATATTGCGTAACTTGCGCGACATAATGTGACCTCGGGGCCTCCTGCAAAAAAACAGGCAGAAGGCAAAGTGGCGCGCATAGTAGCGCTTTAACGCCCGGAGGGAAGAAGAATTACATATTTGCCGCTTTGCTAAGGAAGCTCTGAAAAAGTCAGAGCTTCCGCGCAGGCCATGGATGGCCTGCCAAAATCATGCGCGAAAGTGCTGATTTTGTGAGTAAAGGCAAAACCGCGCTTTTGCCTTTACGTACTGAAAAACGACAAGGATGTAGTTTTTCAGACCTTCCCTAAAGGCTTGCGCTACGGTCAAGCACTTCAGGAGGGCAGGGTCAAAACCTCGCACCCGTCATCGGTCACCACCATCGTGTGTTCGAACT
>CAZDJY010000034.1:0-12339 GCA_964505835.1 uncultured Zetaproteobacteria bacterium
AGGTTGGCCTGAGCTTTCTGCCAGGCATCCCAGAATACCTGCCGATGGGCACGCAGCTGTTCGCGTGATGGCGTGTGACTGTCTGACAAGGAATCGGCCTCCTGCGGGATTTACTTTACTGATCTGACTGCAGCCTAGCGTATGGGTTAATTCAAACCAATACAGTGAATCAATAAACAGCTACATCATCACCCTGTGTTTAAGAGCCGGCAGCTGACTGCGCACCGATTCGAGTTCATGCATCGATAAATCCGCAGTCACAATGCCTTCGCCTTCCTCCAGTATACCCTGCACCTCACCCCAGGGATCAACAATCATGGTATGACCCCATGTTTTGCGCCCGCCTGGGTGTTCTCCACTCTGGGCGCTGGCCAGAACATAGGCCTGGTTCTCTATCGCCCGTGCACAAAGCAAGGTTTGCCAGTGTGCCTTGCCGGTCGGTACGGTGAAGGCAGCCACGACACTAAGAGCATGACATTTCCGGCTCGCATAATGCCGATACAACTCAGGAAAACGGACGTCATAGCAAATACTTAGGCCAATATGATAATCTTTTACTTGAACATCAACCGGGGACTTCCCCGGTTGCACCACTGCCGATTCTCGATACGAGTCCCTATCAATATCGACATCAAACATGTGCATCTTGTCGTACACGCCCAGACGCATCCCGCGCTGGTCGAATGCTACGCATCTGTTGCGAATCCTGTTGGAGCGTTCCGATTTCAATGCCGTGGAGCCGCCGATAATGGCCATATCCAGCATGGCCGCTTGCTCGGCAAGGAATGTCAATACACGCGACTGATCCTCGGATTCGGCCACCGTAAGTTTGTCTGCATCATTGCCGCCCATGAAAGCGAAATTCTCTGGAAGGACTGCGAGATCACTCCCTGCTTCAGACGCCTGTTTCAGCCAATGCGCCGCCCGCTCCAGATTGGCCGAGATATCCATGCCTGAGCACATCTGGATGCAGCTGACTCGCATCAGCGCGACTCCAGCACCAGGATGCTGCGATTGCGATCCACCGTCACCTTGTAAGCACTCAGGAAACTCATACCGAGCAGACCGGTCCGGCCATCCTCAGATATCTTCTGGACCACGGCATTGATACCCTGCCTGGAAAGCTTGCTCACCTTCACATCACTCAGCAATACCATAGGCGCCATCACCTGACCGTTGGCCGTTTGCAGTTGTACCTGTTGCGCGCCTTCCGTATTGATGCCCGCCTGCCTGGCAATAGCGGGAGGAATAACGACAAAACTTGCACCGGTATCGACGACAAACGGCATCGGAATGCCATTAACCGAACCTTGAACCAGCATCGCGCCGTTCACTTGCCTGAACGGCACCTGCATCTTCAGAGCATTGAGATTGTAGTTCGGGTTACCGATGGAGCTGAATGCGCCGGTATTTTTGGTTTCCGCCCCGGCGACCGGCTTATCAGAATAATGCACCCGCCCACTTTTATCAGTCCAGGTATAGACCTCAGCCAAAGCAGACTGACCCACAAAAAACAAACCGCCCCCCAGGCACAGGAAAAGAATCAGACTATGCAAAGCGACCGATACCCTTGATGGCACCGAGGTTGGCTGAATCACTGAGTACCGGCACCAGCTTGTTATCCAGGGCGCTCATCAACGTCATCATGCCCGGCCCGTGCCCACCCAGCGGTGAATCGGAATGAATCACCATACCGATAGTGATGGCCCCGCGCCGATAGGTGCGCCCGTAGATATTATCGTGGTCAAGAACCGCGACGAAATCTCCGAAACGCAAACAATCCATACCGTGCTCCTTCACCACCGATTCGTCATGGCAGAGAATATCGTAATCACCGGTTGTCACCGACAATGCGCCGATGCCCGAGCCCATGGCGTAGCCCGGCACGATCACATGAACTGGCACCTCAATGCTGCCATCCTCGCGCTCCTTCAGCCCCATCGCATCAAGCACATCGGGATCGAGGTTATAGATATGCACATCCGGGTGGTCGACGAGCTTCAAGCCCTGCCCATAGGCGCGCACAAGGAATTTGTCGTCGCAGGTCAGCTTGTCGAGCGTTGCGTCGGGAAAATCGAGCATCAGATGCTCCACCCCGCCGTGGTGACCGAGCACCGTTCCGGTTTCGCCCTTGCCCGCGCCCGAAATCACTCGCACCTCGTTGCCGCAACAGGACAGGAACTGATAGCCGGAAGATGCCTTGCGGTTTTTATGATCGAGTGTGGAGGACACGCCCGGCTCGATATGCTCTCCGGCCCAACCGAAAACCGAGTCCCCGATCTTGACGTTATAAGTAATACCTCCGGTCGAGGGCCAGGCAAACAGCTCTCCGGCCGATCCCACCTCGAACGGCGCCCACTGATTTGCCGGGGATACGCCACCCTGCACTGCGGTCATCACTAACTGCTCACGATTGGTTTTCAAACTCACAATAGAACTCCTTGGAACATCAAATATGGAAACGCGCCAGCGCGTTCCGGGTTGTCTGCTCGGCCAGTTCAGCCAGGCTCACGCCGCGCACCCCGGCTATACACTCGGCCACATGCCGTACATAGGTCGGCTCATTGCGTTTGCCGCGATGCGGCATCGGCGCCAGATATGGGGAATCGGTTTCCACCAGCAGTCGATCGGCTGGTATCCTGGCCGCAACCTCGCGCAATTCGTCGTTACGCTTGAATGTAACATTGCCGGAAAAGGAAATCGACATACCCATATCCAGCGCCCGGGAAGCAGCTTCCCAGTTGGAAGAAAAGCAATGCATAATGCCGCCGCAGGCCTGAACCCCTTCCTCTTCAAGTATAGCCAGCGCCGCCTCGTCGGCTTCTCGCATATGCACGATAACCGGCTTGTTCACCTGACGCGCCGCTCGAATATGGGTGCGAAAGCGATCCTCCTGAACTTCCGGCTCAACCCGGTGGCGGAAAAAATCCATCCCGCTTTCGCCGATGGCTACGCACTTATGATGTTCCGACAAACTGCACAGTTCATCCACCGTCGGCTCGTGCGAAGTTTCATGGTTGGGGTGGATGCCAACCGAAAACCAGACCTTGTCACGGGATTGAGCCAGCCGCATCAGTCTGTCGGCCTGTTCCATCTCAACTGAAACAGCAACAATGCGCTCGACACCGGCCTTTTCCATGCGAGCAAACACTTCATCCCTGTCCTCATCGAAATGCTCGAAATCGATATGGCAATGCGTATCGAACAGGCTTACTGCCCCTCCTGCATCAGCCATGCATAATAACCTCTAGGTGCGACAATTTCACATAGCCCAGATCCTGCAAGCCGTGTTTGTTTTCAAAAACATGCACCGGCGGAAAATCAGGCTCGCCGAGTTCTGAGACCACGAGATCAGCCCCCGAGAAATCATGATCCTTTGTATAATCATTGATCGTTACCACGCATTTCAAACCCGCAGCAGCTGCCGATTTCCAACCGTTACCGGAATCCTCCATGGCCAGCGTTTCGTGCGTTGATACGCCCAGTTGATCGATAGCATAGGTATAGATATCCGGAGCCGGCTTCTTGGCCGGCACGATGTCCCCGGCGGCCAATACGGCAAAACGATCAAACCACTCGGAACCCAGCGAATGTTCAATCAGCGCATCAAGGGCTGCAGGTGTGGTGGTGGTTGCAACCCCCAGCGTAATACCTGCCTCATAGGCTTCCTCCAGCAAACGACGAACACCCGGCCGCAGGGGAATACGACCGGCAGCAATCAAATCCTGATAATGTTTGGTCTTACTGGCATGCAATTCGGCGATTTCAGCAGTCGGTGGCACTTCCAGATTACGACGCTCATGATCAAACCGGATACGCTCCTTGCCGCCGGTCACAGCCAGCAACTCGCCATAGGTCGGCACATCCCAACGTCGTTCCAAACCTGCCTCTTCAAAAGCCATATTGAAGGCTACCCGATGTCCATCACGCTCGGTGTCGGCCAGTGTTCCGTCCACATCCCACAAAATACATTTCAATGCTGGCATCAAGCTACTCCTTGGAAGAATTTGCCGGTGCCTTTACCATTCGGGCATGAGTGAAATCCTAACACCGGACCGTGTGCACAAGCATGAGGCAGAAACCGGCGAACCTCAACTGCAACGTCCCCCCATGTTCCGGATCATCATGCTCAACGATGATTTTACGCCCATGGAATTTGTCGTTGAAATTCTTATATCGCTGTTCCATAAATCCCCTGAAATTGCCACCCAGCTGATGCTTCAAGTGCATGAACAAGGCAGTGCGGTGTGTGGTGTTTATCCCCGCGATATTGCCGAAACCAAGCTGCAACAGGTCGAAAGTGCTAGCTGCAATGAAGGTCATCCGCTAAGATGTGTAATGGAGAAGGATCCCGGCGACTAAGGTTTAAAGATGCCCAAATGCATCAGGCCGGATCAGGGATAAGCCTGATTGAAGCGTTATGAGACACTGATTCAGGTCACGGTTTGCAAATGATTTGCAGTCCAGTCTTTGGCATCATTATTGCGAGATGTTTGCTGGATGTTCGGCAAAGGATGGTGACATGGGAATATTGAGTGAAGAACTTGAACAGACCCTGAATGATATCTTCCGCGGTGCGCATGTGCGGCGTAATGAATTTGTAACGGTTGAACATCTTCTGCTCGGTCTGCTCGATAATTCCACTGCTCGCCATGTATTGCTCGGCTGCCGCGCCAATGTCGATGCGCTACGCCAGGATCTTAATACCTTTATTCAGGAAAACATTGCCGTACTGCCTGAGGAGAACGGTGAAACCACGGCCAGCGTCGGTCTGCAACGTGTCATCCAGCGCGCCGTGATGCATGTCCAGGCTGCCGGCAAGCGTGAAGTTACCGGTGCGCATGTGCTGACCGCCATTTTTTCCGAAAAAGATTCCCATGCCGTGTATTATCTTAATCGCATGGGTATTACACGCCTTGATGTTGTCAGCTTTATCGCCCACGGCGCTCTCCGAGACGAAACCGCAAGTGCCGATAACAATGTCGAGGCCCCTGCCATTGAATCCGACACCCAGCAGAGCAGCTCCTCGCCGTTGCAACGTTTCTGCATCAACCTCAGCGAACGAGCCCGCGACGGCAAAATCGATCCACTGATCGGTCGCAGTGAAGAGCTTGGCCGCTGCATCCATGTATTGTGCCGCCGGCGCAAAAACAATCCGCTGCTCGTCGGCGATGCCGGTGTTGGCAAGACGGCTATTGCCGAAGGGCTGGCTCTCAAGATCGAGCAGGGAGATGCACCCGAAGTCATTCGCAATGCAACACTGTATGCCTTGGACATGGGTGCCCTGCTTGCCGGTACCAAATACCGTGGTGATTTTGAAGAACGCCTGAAGGCTGTGCTCACCGCTCTGCAGAAAGAGGATCAGGGCATTCTGTTTATCGATGAGATTCACACGATCATCGGCGCCGGCGCTGCCAGCGGCGGCACCATGGATGCATCCAACCTGCTTAAGCCTGCACTGGCCAGCGGCGAACTGCGCTGCATGGGCGCCACCACCTACCAGGAATTTCGCAACCTGTTTGAGAAGGATCGTGCCTTGTCCCGTCGCTTCCAGAAGATTGATATCTGTGAGCCCAGTGTTGATGAAACGATCGATATTCTGAAAGGCCTGAAATCCAGGCTTGAAGAGCATCACGGTGTGCATTACAGCCGGACAGCGATTGAACAAGCCGCCAAATTATCGGCCCGCCATATGTCGGATCGTCATTTGCCGGATTCGGCCATTGATGTTCTTGATGAGGCCGGCGCTGCGATGCGCGTGCGCCCGCGCAATAAACGCCGCAAACAGATTACGGTGCATGATGTCGAGGCCATTGTCGCTTCCATCGCACGTATTCCGCCCCAGCAAGTCACAGCTTCCGATAAAAAACGCCTGGCGCACCTGGACCGGGATCTGAAACTTTCTGTATTCGGTCAGGATGAAGCCATTGAGCAATTATCCGCCAGCATCAAGCTATCGCGCGCCGGACTATCGCACCCCGAAAAGCCGATCGGCAGTTTCCTGTTTACCGGACCCACGGGTGTCGGTAAGACGGAAGTAGCCCGACAACTGGCACGCATTATGGGTGTGGAGCTGATTCGTTTTGACATGTCCGAGTATATGGAATCTCATACCGTTTCGCGCCTGATTGGTGCTCCTCCGGGCTATGTCGGCTTTGATCAGGGTGGACTGCTGACCGAAGCCATCAGCAAGAACCCGCATGCCGTATTGCTGCTTGATGAGATTGAAAAGGCGCATCCCGACCTGTTCAATCTGCTGCTGCAAATCATGGATCACGGAACCCTGACGGATAACAATGGTCGAGCAGCCGATTTCCGCCATGTCGTGCTGATCATGACCAGCAATGCCGGCGCCTTTGAAATGCAGCAGAACACGGTCGGCTTTAATCCGCAACCGCGAAAGGGTGAGGATCAGGAAGCTCTGAAACGAATCTTTACCCCCGAGTTCCGTAACCGGTTGGACAACACCATCACCTTCGCAGCCCTGAATGAAGATACGATCCTGCATGTTGTCGATAAATTCATCATTGAGCTTGAGGCCCAACTGCTAGACAAGAAGGTGGAACTTGATATCACCTACGATGCCAAGGCATGGCTGGCGAAACACGGTTATGATGCCCTGATGGGCGCGCGCCCAATGGCTCGCCTTATCCAGGAGCATATCAAGAAACCATTGGCCGATGCCATCCTGTTCGGCGATCTGCAGAAAGGCGGCACAGCCACCGTTGAGTTGCATGACGGCAAACTTGCTCTGGCCTGCCCCGAAACTGTTGCCGCTTGAAGCCCTCGGTCAATCCTGATGCATCCATGAAAGGAAAAAAGGCTGCCAAAGCATACACCTCTGATTTCAATGATGCCGATAACGGGAGCATGCAGATTAACATGCAAGCCATTGGTATGGTTCACAGTAATTATCGTGAACGTTTTGCCGCACCCCGCCAACCGAGTCTGGAAGACCCGCAGCCTGCAACCATCGAACTGAACAAGGGTATGAATTTTGAACAGGCCCTGTCTGACCTTGATGGTTTCTCGCATATCTGGGTGTTGTACTGGATGCATCTGAATCAGGGATGGAATCCAACCGTCATGCCGCCGCGGGGGCCCAAACAACGTCGGGGTCTTTTTGCTACCCGAGCCCCACACCGCCCCAATGGGATCGGCCTGTCTGTCGTACAATTAACATCCATTAGCGGCCGCACCCTACACATCGCGGGGCATGACATGCTTGATGGTACCCCGGTGCTCGATATCAAACCCTATCTCCCCTATGCCGATGCCATTCCCGACGCTGATGCCGGATGGACGCAATTGATTGACGTCGATGCCTGAGAAATCAGCTGCAATGCAATTCGGAACCTGATTTGGGCGTTCAGTGCAATCATTGCCGGACTCCGGTTGCAGCCACCCAAGTATTCTGCCTGGGCTGCGGCCATATTCTCGGTTCCGAGAACAATCAGCAGTATATGGGAGCATACCGTTTGCAGGCATGTATTGGTCGCGGCAGTACCAGTCTCGTTTACAGCGCCTTTGACAAGCAGATCAAACGCCAGGTCGCCATCAAGGTCTTGCCCCGACATGTGTTGGCTGCAGACCAGATGCAACGATTCAGACAAGAGGCTGAGATTCATGCACGCTTGATCCATCCGAATATCGTCAAATTGTACAATACGCATGAAGACAGAGGGTTCTTTGCCCTGATCATGGAGCTATTGCAAGGTTGTACGTTGGAGGAGCTGCTGCAAACGAAGGCCCCTTTGGCGGCGGGCGAAATCATCCATCTGTCGCGCAGCATTCTGTCGGCTTTAGCCAAGGCCCATAGCAAGGGTATCGTCCATCAGGATCTGAAGGCCTCGAATATTTTTCTATGCAATGATGGCTCGGTCAAAATCAAGGACTTTGGACTGGCCGCATTCACCGAATCCGGTGGCGCGGGACTTACCCCATCGCATGCTTCGACAAACGGCAACTTACAGCTGCGTTGCGCCTATATGTCCCCTGAGCAAATACTGGGCAAAGACTGCACGTCCCGTTCGGATCTCTATGCCTTCGGCATCCTGCTATATCGAATGAGTACCGGTCATCTGCCCTTTTCTTCTTCCAGCGATTTCGCGATGATGGAAAAGCAGGTTCGCGAAAAACCTGTTGCCCCGGATCAGCTTCACGCGGATGTCAGCAAGGAGATGAACCATGTCATCATGGCGCTGCTGGAAAAGGATCCGGAACTGCGCCCGCCCGATTGCCGACAGCTTTGGGAAATGTTGCGAGGCATTGCCAAGACGATGCCGATCAAGCTGGAAGACCGATCGTTATCAGATTTGCACTGCAACCCTGATCCATTGATATCCTCGGCAGCACCTGATGCATACGAAGCATCGATAAGCTTGGAAAAGACCATGCCGGATGATGAACAAGCCCTTGATCGAAGGGGGCATTCAAGTGTTGTAACCCTTCTCCGCATCCTCCAGCGGGCTGACCGGGAAACCATTCCAACGAAGCATAGTGCTTCAGCCAGCAGGCTGAACCCTGCTTCCATTGCCAGTCTGAAGAAGGCGATTGCCGACCTCCCTCCCCTGCCCGACATCTGGCATCTTGTACAAAGGGTGCTCGAATCCGATGATGCCTCGCCTGCCGACCTAAGTGCTGTAATCAGAACCGACCCGGTACTTTCAGCCCATGTACTAAGCCTGGCTAATTCGGCGGCCTATGCGATACATGATCGTGAGTTGAATAATATATCCATGGCTGTTGCCCGTATCGGCATGAATGACCTGCACACCTTTCTGATTCAGAAATTAACCCCGGACTTCAGTCAGTTGTCCCAACGCTCAGGTAAACGCAGCATCCCAATTCGGGATGAAATGCGCATCATCTGGTTGCATAGTCAGATCATCGGAAAACTGGCTGCCAGTCTGGCTGCTTTCTCGCCCACCGTTGCCGCCTCCACTGTGCGCATGTACGGCATGATGCATGATATTGGCAAGCTGGTGATCCTGCATATAGAGAGTGATAAAAACCTGGAACTGCTCAAGCTCAACCTGCTTGAAGGGATGCCCGCGCTGGAAGCCGAACAGCAGTGCTTTGGCTACACTCATATCGATGCAGGCATGATGCTGGCTCTTCACTGGAAGCTTCCCCGTCCGCTGCAGCAGTTCATTTTTCATCATCATGCAACCGAGAGCGCGAACCCAGACAGCTTACCGGATGATATTCGTCAGGCGTTGCTTCTGGTACATACCGCGCATCTCATTGCCCGCGCCGTACAACATGCCAATGGCACTATAGAAAGCATCTGGAGCCCCTCCGAGCGTAGCCATCCAAGGGGCATGGCCAAATTGCTGGCAAATCAGTGTCAGTTGCCGCTTGAAGACGAATCTTTGTATCAGGGGCTGTGTGAAGAATATGCCTGGGTAGAAGACTGTTTCTTTCATTCGGTGTCGGGCTAGGCAGGACAGTCGCACATTTTGCTTGTCACGCTCTGGATGAAGAAAATCAAACCTTGAAGTCATCCTCGACGTAGGCAACAATCACACCATGCATTGTCCAGATTGTGGCACTTTCTTTCCCGAAAATCAGGCTTTCTGCCTGTCCTGTGGTCAAGTGTTGAGTGATGGCGACAAACAGGCACGTCTGGGCCACTATCAGCTGCTGGCCCGTATCGGTCAGGGTGGCATGGGTATGGTTTATCAGGCCAAGGATCAGAATCTGGGGCGTGATGTGGCAATCAAGGTGCTGCATCGACATATGCTCAATGATGAGAAGCAAACCCAGCGATTTCGGCGCGAAGCCCGCATGCACAGCCAACTTATGCATGCCAATATCGTCACCCTGCTCGATGTTTATGATGAGGATGAAACGCTAGCGCTGGTTATGGAACTGATCCATGGATGCACGCTGAAGGAGTTCCTCAAGAAGCGCGGCATCCCGCCATGGGGCGAGGTCGTATATATCTCCAACGCTATCCTGTCAGCATTGGAGCTGGCTCACTCGCAGGGTGTAATCCATCGCGATCTGAAACTCTCCAATGTATTCCTTGGTGATGACGGCAGCATCAAATTGATGGATTTCGGCCTGGCCAAAACATCCCAACCCAATGAGGATATCACCGACAGCGGCGCAACAGTAGGAACCTACTACTACATGGCACCCGAGCAGATTCTCGGTAGCGAGATTGATGCACGTACCGATCTTTATGCTTTCGGCGTGATGTTGTACCGCATGTGTAGCGGCGAATTACCGTTTATGTCCACGGGTGGCGGCGAATTTGAGATTATGGAAAAACAGGTTCGCCAGACTCCTGT
Source organism: uncultured Zetaproteobacteria bacterium (assembly GCA_964505835.1). GTDB lineage: Bacteria > Pseudomonadota > Zetaproteobacteria > Mariprofundales > Mariprofundaceae > JAJRVH01. Next base: position 10,299 of record CAZDJY010000034.1, read on the forward strand.
TCGGCCAGAAAAGATAAACAAGAAAACGCCCAAGGACCTTGATGCCCTGGTCATGGAGCTGATCAAAAAAATTCCGGATGAAAGACCGGATAGCTGCACCGCCGTCATGCAGCGACTGGCCAAGATCGCCAAGCCTACTCCGCCGCAATTAAAGGGCATGAACTTTTCAGATTTGCATACCGAATTACAGGCCAATAAAAAACAGGATAAGCCCGCCAGTGAAGAGAATTCGACCACAACGGAAAGTGTCGAAGATGAACTGCCCAAGCATTGTTTCCTCTGGGCCTTCCGTAATGCTTCGCCCACCGCCCCCGATGAGCCGCCGCTGGATTTACGTTCTCCCCCACCGATCGACCGGGAGCACTTGCAACGTCTGAAGGACGGCATAAAATCCATCCCCCCCCTGCCGGACAACTGGACGCGTATTGAACGTATCCTTAACGATCCGGAATCGGCGCCGTCCGATCTGGCCCAAGAGATCGAGCATGATCCGGTACTGAGTGCACATATCCTGCGCCTGGCCAATTCTGCAGCTTATGCCATGCCCGGACAGAAGGTCGAGAATGTAGCGATCGGCATCGCCAGACTTGGCATGGACAACATCCATGACTTTCTGATGCAAAAGTTGTTGCCCAAATTTACCGGTTTGCACCCTGACACGGACGGGATTATTTCTGTACAGGATGAAATGAGTATCGTGGCTCGTCATAGCATGGCCGTAGCTCTCGTATTCCGCCAATTATCCGATTACGGCCAGATCGTGGCACATAAATCAGCCAGCCTGTTCGGCATGATGCATGACATCGGAAAACTGGTAATCCTGCACATGGAGGATGGTGAGAAGTTGCAACAGCTGCGCATTGCCATCGCCAATGGCACCCCGTCGCTAAAGGCCGAATGGGACACGCTTGGCTATACGCACATCGATGCCGGCATGATGCTGGCCCTGCATTGGCGGCTGCCTCGTCTGGTACACCGTTTTATCTATTTCCATCATCATCCGGCATGGCACACGCCTGACGTCTGGCCCGTGGACATGCAGCCGGTGATTATGCTCAACCACATGGCGCATATCACGTTGCAATCATTTGATGATATCGAGGGTATGGATGGGGGCATCTGGTCGCCGGATCAGCGTAGTCATCTGGCCAATACCGAAAGCATCCTGCGCCAGCCGTTGAAACTGCCGCTCAAGGATGTGTCACATTATCAGCAGATTCACCAGAACATGGAAAAACTGGCCTCAACCTTCAGTATTCTTTATCCGCATGCCGAGGATGAAGATAGTTAGGATCTGTGAACACTGGTTTTGATGGCGTCAACCAGACACCTCGGAGGCGATGTCAGCTGTTTATGGATGCTCTGAAAAAACTACGCCCCTGTAGTTTTTCAGAGCATCCTTAGATATGAATAATATGATCCCGATCCGGTCCGGTGGACAGCATCTTAATCGGACACCCACATACCTCTTCGATGCGCTTCAGAAATACCCTGGCTGCTGCCGGAATCTGATCCACGGACGTTGCGCCAAAAGTTGATTCACTCCAGCCTGGCATCGTTTCATAAACCGGTGTGCAAGCTTCCAGTACAGCGGCATCGGCCGGTATGGTTTCCAGCGCCTTGCCATCACGCTCATAACCGACACACAGTTTCACCTCGGGCAAACCGTCCAGCACATCCAGCTTGGTAATCGCAAGCCCCGTTACGCCAGCTACACGCACGGCATGTTGCACAACCATTGCATCGAACCATCCCGTTCTGCGTGGGCGGCCGGTGGTAGATCCAAATTCTTGACCCTTCTCGGCCAAATGTTGGCCCGCTGCACTTTCCATACCATCGGCATTGTACAGTTCGGTCGGGAAGGGACCTGCGCCGACGCGCGTAGTATAAGCCTTACAAATTCCAAGCACTTCATCCACCATGCCCGGCCCGACCCCGAGCCCGGCCAATGCAGCACCAGCAACGGTATTGGATGAAGTAACAAATGGATAGGTGCCGAAATCAACATCCAGCATCGTGCCCTGAGCGCCCTCGAAAAGGA
>CAZDJY010000035.1:0-6475 GCA_964505835.1 uncultured Zetaproteobacteria bacterium
AGAAGGCGGCGCATTGTAGCGAACATCAATCAGTTTGTGGATGCCCAATGCTGGCGAAAAGTGTTTACCTCTCTTGTTTAAGATCAATCCTCGGCTGCAACTGCGTTTTGGCGCGCCTGTAGTTTCAACAAATGGGTAATCAGGTGATGGTAGGACAGCGGTTTGCGCAGGGTTTGAATATTGATCAGGGAAAGATCGTTCAGCGCTTGATCCTCACCGAAGGCGGTGATGATCGTGATGGGGATATCCTCATTCAGCTGACGAATCTTTTTGGCCATTTGTATGCCGTCCAGATTGGGCATCATATAATCGCTGATGATCATATTGAAGCCTTGACCATCGGCTTGATGATATAGATCAAAGGCCTCCTGCCCGTCTTCAGCCGTGACTACATTGTGGCCCATGGTAGTCAGGAATGCCTTATGGATGCGCATGACCTCGGGCTGATCCTCAACCAGAAGGATGTTCCACGATTTGATATTCGTATTGCTCAGCGGCACGGGGGTGTTGTCATGCTTTTCATGGTTCTCAGGGGAGACTTTTTCATCTGCGGCGGGAAGACAAATGATAATACTCGTGCCCGTTCCAGGCGTTGATTCGATATCGATATTGCCCTGATGCCAGCGCACGATGCGTTGTACCATAGCCATGCCAAGGCCGGTGCCGCCGCTTTGTTTGCGGGTGCTCCAGAACGGCTTGAAAATGTGTTGTATATTCTCTGGCTCGATACCGCAGCCGCTATCTCTGACACTTAGTCGAAGACCATCCGAGCGCCCCTCATGGACGCAAGACGAGAGTTCGATGTCAATGACGCCGCGATTGTCGGTCATGGCCTGTGCGGCATTGCTGATCAGATTCAGCAGAACCTGTTCGAGTTGGGCGGTATTGGCGCGCACCCTGGGCAGATTCGGAGCGATGCGAACCTTGAGCTCGATATCGGGTGGCAGCTGCACGCGGGCTACCTGCAGCATGTGAGTGATCGATTCCGAAACGTCCATCACCTGATAATCCGAGCCTTCGCTACGGCCCAGATCGAGCAACTGGTTGATCATATTGGAGCCGCGCTCGCCAGCCTCAATGATATGTCGGGCATCATCCTTGATCTGAGGATCATCGTGCTCAAGCTCGATGAGTTCCGCCTGCCCGATGATACCGGAGAGAATATTGCGAAAATCATGGGCGATCCCGGCGGCAAGCGCTGCCGTGTAGGCCAGCTTCTGAGCTTCGGCTAGTTCATATTGCAGTCGCTCGCTTTCACTAATATCCGTCATATAACATAAGCCGATATCACGTCCTTCCTGCTGGATGGAGGATATCTCGCATTTCACCTGAATGGGGCGATCCATTACCCCCGGCAGGCGCACATAACACGTACGCACCTTATCGGGCTCCCTGCCCAGCACCGCATTGATAAAGCCCTTCCTGTCCTCAATGATGACAATGGTGTCGACCGGCTTGTTCGCCAGATGCTCCGGTTTGCCGGCAATCAATGAAGCCATGGCGGGGTTGGCGAACAGGATCGGAATGCCGGGAGCATCGGGATCGAAGGTAAAGGCGGGGTGAGGGTTTCCGGAAATCAGTCGGGCTGCAGAATCTTCGGCGACCAACTTGGCCTTTAGCGTTACCTCGGATTTACTGATAATTGAATAGGCATAGCCAGAGATATAAAAAATTCCTAGCAGCTCGGCCATTAAGCCCAGCCAGTCCATGGGCAGGTGCAGGTGATAAACCGTTAGCAGACTGATGGCCACCATGGAAAGCAGACCGAGCAACTGGCAATAGCGCATCATATTGCTGCCGTAGCGGAATCCATTGCCGACGATCGGGCTCATCAGCAGGAAATAGACGACACTCATATGCCCGCCATCAGCCCACATGGCCAGAGTAATCAGATAACAGTCAATGATCGGGATAAGCAGCAGGCGAACGGGCGAATACGGATTCCGGCGTATCCAGTACAGGCAGTACAGGTTGATGCACAGGTAGGCGGGAATGGATAGGGCAAGAACGGGAATGATCTGCTGAAAATAAGCACCGTGAAAGGCAATGTAGCTCGTGAAAACAATGCCAAGAATAAAGCGAATCCAAGCCTGCTGCGATTGTGCGGCGATAAAGTCTTCTTTTGCAGGCAGTAGCCTGATATCGACAAAATTCTCCAGCACCTGCGTCACCCCCCTGATGATGATTCTGATATTTTTCTTACCATAGCCGATATTGTCACTGAGTGCCAAACGCGCTGTAAGTCGGGGGGATGATGTGCGACCATTGCATGGTGAGGTGTGTATGTTAAATAATATACGTTGGTTCTGCGGCGTGACATTGTGCCTGATGTTACCGCTTGGCCTGATGTTACCGCTTGCCGGTCAGGCTGCCGAAACCATTGTGTTAACCCAGACCGGTTGTCAGTTTGTCGAGCCGGAGGGGGGAGATCATCAGTTTCGGACGACTTCGGCAGATGATTGCAACGACATCAATGCACGAACCGACAAGGCCCGCCTTATTTCATCTAAGACGATGCACCTAAAGCCAGGCGACTACGTGTTTCGGGTGAAGAATCGCAATGTGCCCTATGAACTCGGCTTTTGGTTGCGCGGACATGGCTTGTCGCGTTTGACGTTACCATCGGTATCCGGCGGAGGTATTAAGGCAGGTGGGTCGCGTGATTATGCGATCAATCTGAAGCCCGGCGAATATCGCTATTCATGCCCGCTGAACCCGACCCCGGATTACATCCTCGTCGTTGAATAAAGGAGATATGATGCTCAAACGAATAATTCCTCTGTTGGTTCTGGCTGTGGTGCTGGTGCTGTTCTTCGTTTTCGATCTGGGGCGATTTTTAAGCTTTAATACGCTGGCGGAGCATCAGGCGTGGCTGCTCGGGCAGGTGGCAAGCTATCCGATACTGTCGGCGGCAGCCTATATTCTGCTGTATATCGCCGTGGTGGCTTTTTCTTTGCCCGGCGGCCTGCTGATGACGGTCAGTGGAGGCCTGTTTTTTGGGGCTGTGATGGGAGGGGTGTATGCCGTGATCGGGGCAAGCATCGGGGCGACGGCATTGTTCCTCGTTGCCAAAACATCCCTTGGTGATTTCCTTTTGCAGAAAGCCGGCGACTCGCTGCAAAAGATGCAGAAGGGGTTTAGCGACGATGCCTTGAGTTACATGTTCGTGCTGAGGCTGGTGCCGGTATTTCCCTTTTTTCTGGTCAATCTTGCACCCGCCTTTCTCGGTGTGCCGCTGAGAACCTATCTGATTGCCACCTTCTTCGGCATTATGCCCGGAACATTCGTATATGCACTGGCCGGTTCTGGAATCGGCAGTGTGCTGGCGCAGGGGCAGGAGGTCAGTTTTGCCGGCGTGTTGACGCCGCAGGTGATCGGTGCCTTACTGGGGTTGGCGGCGCTGGCCATGTTGCCCGTGTTATACAAACGGATGAGCGGTCGAAAAGTTCAGGAGGGGGAATAAGCTGTGAGTCAGGAATTAAAGGTTGATATTTGCGTCATTGGCGCGGGCTCAGGAGGCCTCAGTGTTGCCGCTGGTGCGGTGCAGATGGGGGCGACTGTGGCACTGGTCGAGAAGAGTGATATGGGCGGCGATTGTCTGAATACAGGTTGTGTCCCCTCCAAGGCGATTCTGGCTGCGGCTGAGAAAGCTCAGGCGGCTCGCGAAGCCCGCTGTTTCGGGGTTCAGGTGAGCGAGCCGGTGGTGGACTGGGCTGTCGTACATCGGCACGTGCATCAGGTGATCGACAAGATTGCCCCCAATGATTCCGAGGAACGTTTTGCCGGTATGGGCGTCCATGTGATACGGGCTGCAGGTGCCTTTGAGGATGAGCATACGCTGCGCGCCGGGGATACATTGATCCGGGCGAAGTATTTCGTGCTGGCGACCGGCTCATCGGCCTTTGTGCCGCCGATTGAAGGGCTGGAGTATGTCCCGTATCTGACCAATGAAACCATCTTCGACAACCGCGAGCCGGTCGATCATCTGATTGTCATCGGCGGTGGCCCCATCGGTATCGAGATGGCTCAGGCGCATCGCCGGTTGGGTGCGAAGGTGACGGTGATGGAGATGGCGCGTCTGCTGATGAAGGACGATCCTGAACTAACCCGTATTGTGATAGATCACCTGGCCGATGAAGGGATGACGTTCTATGAGGGAGGTCGCAACCTGAAGCTGGAGAAAACGGATGACGGGCAGATTTCCGCGCGTTGCGAAACCGATGATGGGAAACAATGCGTGACGGGTTCGCATCTGCTGATTGCAACCGGCCGTCGCGCCAATGTCGATGGCCTGAACCTTGAGGCAGCAGGCGTAGCATATACCCAGCGCGGCGTTGATGTGGATGCGCGGCTCAGAACTTCGAACAAGCGTATCTTTGCCATTGGTGATGTGGCAGGCCCGTATCAGTTTACCCATATGGCCGCGTATCAGGCAGGTATCGTGATTCGCAATATCCTGTTCAAGCTACCGGCCAAGGTGGACTATTCAGCCGTTCCGTGGGTGACGTACACGGATCCTGAGCTGGCGCATGTCGGCCTGAGCGAGGCGGATGCGGAAAAGGCAGGCAAACAAGTGCGTGTAATGCGTTGGAAGTTCGAAGAGAATGACCGTGCCCAGGCCGAGCGTCGCAGCGAGGGTCTGGTCAAGGTGGTTGTGGCTAAAAACGGGCAGATACTGGGTGCTTCGATTGTCGGCCTGCATGCCGGCGAACTGATTCAGCCATGGATTCTGGCTATCAGCCAGAAGATGAAGATCGGAGCGATGGCCTCGATGATTGCGCCGTATCCGACGCTGGCCGAGGTCAATAAGCGTATTGCCGGGAGTTTCTACACCGACAAGCTGTTTTCCAAGGGCACCCAACGCCTGGTTCGCTGGTTGATGAAATTTAGTTAGCGATATGTTTGCCTGATAATAAAGCAGGTATCCGCTTGTGTGTCGCTAAACTTTGTGCTTAACTCCCTCCTGTTGATTAAAAAGTATTCATTTTCAGGGAGGGGGTTGTTTATGAAGCGCTTAGTCTGGTTGTTCGTGATGGTGATACCGTTGTTGGGTCTGAACGCCTGTGGAAATGTGGGTTCAGCGAATAATACCCAGTCACCCTTTATAGCTAATTTCGATCCTGCCAATAGCGTGATTCCCTTTCCCAATAACGTACTGTTCTCCGGGTCAACGGATGGTACGCTGAACATCCCTCTGAATTCGGCGACCTTTAATCCGCTTGATCCCTATGCCGATCCTACGGCAGCGATGAACACGCTGGACGGTTTCTCAACTTCAGGGCCGATCAGTACGGGGTTCAGTGCCTCAATTGCTCCTGCATCGATTGATCCCTATTCGGTGCGCCTGTTTGAGGTGACGGCTGACCCTTATACAACCGCCGTGACGGGCGTTGTGCGCGAGTTGGGGCAGGGGACTGAATATCTTGCGCTCCCATCGCCGGCTGCCCCAGGCACACTCGTACTCAAACCCTTGTTGCCACTGAAATCCGCCACGCATTATTTGGTCGTGTTGACCAACGGACTGACTGACAATGCCGGAGCTGCTGCGACTGAGGATTTAACCTTCCGTTTTCTGAAGCAGGCCACGCCGCTGATTGATCCCTATGGAAACAGTCTGATCCCGGCGGATAATGCTTCAGCTCAACAGCTTGAGCCTTTGCGCAAGCTAACTCAGGCGATGCTTGGCTTTGCTGGGACTCAAGGGATTGTTCCGGCCGATGTCGTGATGACCTGGACGTTCAAGACGCAGACCTTGAACCAGGTGTTACCTGCCATTGAAGCGGATAGTGTGCTTCCTAGTAATCCGTATACATCTTTCACTAGTTTTAAAACTGTTCCGAGTGCACCATCAGCAGGGACAGGTGGTCTGGGTGTGTTGGATTTTTACGGCTTTGCCTTAGCGACAGCGGCAACAGGTAATACAACACTGATTGATGGCTATACGAGTCCAACTGGCAATGTCTTTGCCAATATCGGGAGTGTGGTGATTGGGGCAGTGAACTTGCCTTATTATCTGGATGATACGAGTGTGAATCCGCTCGGCCCGGTTGCTAGTACCTTCCAGTTTAACCCGGGTAGTAGTTTACCGATCACCAGATCAATACAGACGGTTCCTTTTTTGATGACTTTACCTTTACCTGGCTCTGCTGGTGCACTTGGGCCGATAGCTTCTGGCCCATGGCCGGTAGTGATTTTTCAGCATGGTTTTACCGTGGATAAAAGCGTGGTGTTCGGCATTGCCAATACCCTTGCCAAAGCGGGATTCGCGACGATTGCTATCGATGCCGTCTTGCATGGGGATCGTACTTTTGGCTTAGATTTAGTTAATAATACGACTGGTGCGGCAGGTCCTGATGGACTTGCTGACCCGAGCGGCACCCATTATCTGAATCTCGGTCATTTGCTTACTGCCAGAGACAATGTTCGCCAGTCTGTGGCGGATCTGATCCACTTGACCCGCTTGATTGAGAATCAG
>CAZDJY010000035.1:6575-12038 GCA_964505835.1 uncultured Zetaproteobacteria bacterium
GCATCAACCGATTTACTGTCTGGTGCTATGCGATTAAAGCAAGTGGCAGCAACACCGGCATCGGCTGTTTGGCCTTTGGGTGTAGTTGCATCGCCATTTGCAGGCAGTGGTTTCACATTCTTTACGCAAGGAACGCATTCATCATTCTTAACACCCGATCCGCCATTACCCAGCTTGACTGGACTTGATGTGATTACCGAGATGCAGTCCGAAACCGCTAACTATCTTGGCAGCGCATTATTGGGTGGTGCTACAGTTGTGATTGGTGCGACACCATTGCCAAGCACAAATGCAGCATCTACTGTGGTTCAATAAGATGAGGGGGAAAGCAATGAAACGTTATATGCTTCTGATAGGCTTGCTTGTTAGCCCGGTTCTGGCGCAGGCCGGTGGTTTTTTTATTCCCGAACAGGGAAGCAAGGCGGTCGGCATGGCCAACGCTTTTACCGGTGTGGCCGATGATCCTTCAGCGAACTGGTATAATCCGGCAGGTCTTGCCTTTCAGGGCACATCCATCATGGCCGGGGGCGATGTATTGTTGCCCAATAACGAATATGTTACGGGTGGCGCCAGCTATTCAGCCAAGAAAGAGGCGTTTTTTATTCCACAGGTCTATGGCAATTATGCTCTGGATTCGATGCCGGTCAGTATCGGTGTCGGGATTAATGCTCCGTTTGGCTTATCCACGGACTGGACGAACTCTAATGCTCCATTCAGCAAGGTTACAGCCGGTGCAGACAGTGTGACATTCAGTCAGATCGAGGCTATTCAGGCGAATCTGAATGTGGCCTATAAAATCTCCGATCATCTGGCGATTGCAGCGGGTGGCGTGTACTACAATGCTACCAAGGTGCATCTGGACAATGCCTTGCTCGAAATCAAGGGCGATGGTGATGGCTTCGGCGGCAATGCAGCCCTGATCTACAAAGATGGATCGTTTTCGTTTGGCGTGAATTATCGTTCGCGAGTCAAGATCGATGTTACCGGCACTGCAACCGGACTAGCGCCTTTGGGGGCGCCATTCGTTGGCATGAGTGGCGGGGCGACAACCTCGGTGACCTTGCCAGATATTGTGATGGTTGGTGCTACCTGGCAGGCAACTCCGAGCATTATGTTGACGGCTCAGGCAGACTGGACCAACTGGAAGACCTTTGACGCCATTAATCTGCAATTCCAGCCTTCATTTCTGAATGTGGTCACAGGCACATCGAAAATCGTTCCTGAAAATTACAAGGCGACAACGACCCTGCGTATTGGTGCCGAGTGGGCCTATTCAAACAGCATGCGTGCCAGAATTGGTTATGTGAACGATCCTACTCCAACAAGTACACCGGATGTCTCACCTCGACTGCCGGGCAATGATCGCCAGCTGCTTACCTTGGGTTGGGGAATGGATATCAATCCGGCCATGACGGTTGATTTGGCTTATGCTTATGTCTGGCTGGATGATCGGGTTCTGACAAACGCCAATACCCCAATTTATAATGGTACATATAAATCCGATGTACATATTATCTCGGGATCTCTGAATTACCGATTCTAATGAGATAAGTGCTACGAAAAAGGGGCTCAGGATGAGCCTCTTTTTTTGTGCCTGTTTGAAAGAAAAGTCGCTATACTGGAGACAGATGGATGAACGCATCCCCTGTATGGAGGTCGGTATGTTCTGGATTCTTTTGGTGGCAGTAGCTTTCGGGCTTATCTATTTATTGGCTACAGCGAGCCTGCCCCTGCTGGTATGGCTGGGTATTCTGGTGATTGCAGATATTGGACTGATGTCAGCGGGCATGGTGACGTGGCTTGGTATGGCGCTGCTATTTGTTCTGGCAGGATTGTTCGTATTTCTGGGGGTTGCAGATATCCGGCGTAAATGGGTGTCGCAACCCGTTCTTTCTTATATACGTAAAGCTCTCCCGCCCATGTCACCAACCGAACGCGATGCCATTGAAGCGGGCACGGTCTGGTGGGATGCGGAACTCTTTCGTGGCAAACCTGACTGGAGCAAGCTTTTGTCCGCCCCTGTGCCATCGCTGAGTGAAGAGGAGCAGGCCTTTATTGATGGTCCGACCGAGCAATTGTGTGCCATGTTGGATGATTGGCAGATCAATCATGAATTGCGTGATCTCCCTCCCAGCGTCTGGAAGCTCCTGAAGGATAAGGGCTTCTTCGGCATGATTATTCCCAAATCCTACGGCGGGCACGAATTTTCCGCTTATGCCCATTCCTGTGTCATCCAGAAGGTTGCCAGCAGATCAGGGGCTGCAGCGGTGACGGTGATGGTGCCCAATTCCCTCGGACCTGCAGAATTGTTACTGGCCTATGGTACGGATGAACAGAAGGATTATTACCTGCCGCGCCTGGCCAAAGGCGAGGATATTCCGTGTTTCGCACTAACCGGCCCCTTTGCCGGATCGGATGCCGGTGCTATCCCCGATACCGGGATTGTCTGCGAGGGAGAATTCGAGGGCCGGACGGTTGTCGGCCTGCGGCTGAATTGGGAGAAGCGTTATATCACATTGGGGCCGGTCGCCACCGTGCTGGGCCTGGCATTTCATGCCTATGATCCCGATCATCTGCTTGGCGAGGTCGAGGATCTTGGCATTACCTGCGCGCTGATACCGACCGATACGAAAGGGATCGATATCGGCCGTCGACATGATCCGTTGAACATCGCTTTCATGAATGGGCCGAACTGGGGCAAGGATGTGTTCATTCCAATGGATTGGGTGATCGGCGGTGAGGCGATGATCGGTAAGGGCTGGCGTATGCTGGTGGAACGGCTGTCGATCGGGCGGGGTATTTCCCTGCCGTCGCTCAGTACTGCGGCAGGGAAACTGGCATCGGATGCGACGGGAACCTATGCCCGTTTGCGCAAACAGTTTCGTACTCCGATCGGCAAGTTCGAAGGGGTACAGGAGGCCATGGCACGGATTGGCGGCCTGACCTATATGATGGATGCCACCGAGCGCCTGACGACAACAGCCCTGGATATGGGAGAGAAGCCGGCAGTGATCACGGCCATCGCCAAACGATATCTGACCGAGAGCATGCGTCAGGTGGTTGCCGATGCGATGGATGTGCATGGCGGACGCGGTATCTGCCTTGGCCCGGCGAATTATCTGGGTCGTACGTATCAGTCAATCCCGGTCGCAATTACCGTTGAAGGGGCCAATATCCTGACCCGCAGCATGATGATTTTCGGTCAGGGTTCAATCCGCTGTCATCCATACCTGCAGGAGGAAATGGAAGCGGCGGCCATGGAAGAGGGCACGGCTTCCCTTGAGCGCTTCGATCGGGCCTTGATGTCACACATGGGTTATACGCTGAGTAACGCCGCCAGGGCTTTTGTGTTTAGTGTCTCAGGTGCGCACCTGGCGAAATCGCCGGTGAGCGGCCCGACAGCCAGATACTACAAGCAACTGGCACGCTTCAGTGCCGGCATGTCGGCTATGGCCGATGTATCCCTGTTGTTGATGGGCGGAGCCTTGAAACGCAAGGAATCCATTTCCGGCCGTTTTGCTGACGCACTTGGTTATTTGTACCTGTGTTCGGCCATTTTGAAACGCCATCAGGATGATGGGCGACCGGTCGAAGCACTGCCGCTGGTGTCATGGGGTTGTGAATATGCCTTATATCAGGTGCAGGAAGCTCTTGATGCCATTATCCGCAATTTCCCGAACCGCCTGGCTGCTCTGAAGATGCGCTCCTGGGTTCTGCCATGGGGCAGGCGTCTATCGTTGCCGTCAGATCGTGCCAATAAGGCGGTGGCTGAACTCCTGATGCAGCCTTCCGGCGTCAGGCAACAACTGGTGGGTGGGATTTACCGTAATGATGACGGTGATGACGCATTGGGCTGCCTGCATCAGGCCTTGCAGCTGACTTTGCAAGCCGAGCCGATTGAGGCACGATTGAAGAAAGATGGCCAAGGCTGGCATCCGAATGAAGATTATGCCGATTGGCTGGTACAGCTGGAAGCTGATGGGCATTTAAGTAGCGATGAGGCCTCGATTCTGGGCAAGGCCAGAGATGCAGTGTACAAGGCGATCCGCGTCGATGATTTTCCCGCAGGAGAGTGGAAGCGGCCAAAGCGCCGGGCTGCCACTAAAGCCGGAACGCGTGCTAAATCCAAGACGACTGCCAAAACAGCAACAAAAAGCACCAAGCCGACCTCTGCTGACTAGGGCTTATAGAGTCTCCATACATTTGGGACCATCCATTAGGGGTGAGGGCTACAGCCCGCCACTGATGCGCCAGCCTGCCGGACTGCGGGTGAAATACAGCTGCTCTCGCTGGGTAATCTCCCGCCATTTGCCATCCGATTTCACCTTCAGATGATAGCTTTGCTCGCATTGGGCATGCTTATCATCAAGCAGAATGATTTTTCGGTCGAAGGATTGCATGCGAGTCGCGTCGAATTGGGAAAAAAGGTTAATCGTGCGTGCGACAACGGTGATTTTGGTCTGTCCGTGATCCTGATAATCCTTCAACAATAGCTTGCTGTAGGCACCGATGTCGCCATTGCTAACAGCCTGATCCCGTGCATCCAGTATATGGTTGATTTCAACCTTCTGAACATCGCTGCAGGCGATCGCGGTTAGAAGAATAAGAGAGAAAATGACGGAGCGTCTCACGATGCCTGATGGATCTCTTCTTCGCGTCATCATGCAGAACTTAACGGAAGTCCGAGGCCTTTTCCGACCAGGAACTTTTCGGGTAGTTATGCTGCAAAAGAATCGCGACCTGGCGCGCATTTTCCTTTTGTTCAAGTTCCGCATATGAGGCAGCCAGATAGTACAGGGCCTCCTCAATCGAAGGCGTCGTCTGGTATTTCTCGACTATTCCCTGGAAACGATTGGCTGCGGCTACGTAGCGATCGTTATCAAAATAGAATTTTCCGACGGTGAGCTCGTGCTCAGCCAGGGTATTGTACAACTTCTGAAGATATCGGCTGCCGTCTTTGGCATAGCTGCTGTCAGGGTGGTCTTTAAGAAGAGTCTTAAACGAATCAATGGCCAACAAGGTCTGGGTCGGGTCGTTCTCAGCATCCGAACGCTCCCGATAATGGCTCATGGCCAGCATATACTTGGCATAGTCGACATTCGGATGTCTCGGGTGCCGGTCGATAAAACGATCGGCAAGGGTTTCCGAAAGCACATATTCGCCGTCCTTGTATGCGGCAAAGATACGCAGGAGTTCGGCGCGGATGGCAAAGCGACTGTAGGGATGACGCGAGGAATACTTCTCCAGATCCATGGTTGCCTGGCTATAATCCCCCTTATTGATCAAATGTTTGGCATGCTCGTATTCGTTCTGGGCTGTGTCTTCATGCACCTTGTCGCTGGCGCAACCGGAGAATGCGAGAATCAGGGCAAGGGTGATAATGGATAAGCGGATAAAATGCATGTCGCGCAGTTTAGGGGTTTGCAGGGCGGGCGACAACGGCAAGCTGACGACCGGTCATTT
>CAZDJY010000036.1:0-11745 GCA_964505835.1 uncultured Zetaproteobacteria bacterium
CTGTGGCAGGGCATGATGCATGTGGTCGAAGGTCGTCGCGGATGGCGTGGGGAAAGCGATTCGGGATCATTACAGGATATTCAGTGGCGCATCGGATCGGATAATGCTGATCCCAGTCGAGCGCAAAGCATGCATTACAAAAAATTCTCCTGGAATACATCTCGTCGTGAAATTCGCATGCATGACTTGAGCTTGCAGCGTCCTGCCTGGAACCTGGCAGAGGATGGAAATTCTCCGATCGCTGAGCTCGCCGGATGGCGCTTGCGCATCGATCATTTCAATGTCGAAGACGCGGAAGTTGCGTTGAATCTGCAGCGAGGAAGGGTGGTGCTGGCGCCCTTGCAAGGTCAAGGGGATATCGACAGTAAAGGCAGGCTTCATCTGGATTTGGCCAGCCCTGATTCACCGGATGGAGATATGGCCGGAGGCGGTCATTGGACGATCCACGGGGCAATGGATATGCGCGGCAATCCAGATCGCACGGGGCAATGGGAGTTGGTGGGCAAAAAATTACCACTCCTGCAATTACGCGCTTTGTTACCGATAGCGGGATCGCCCCGACAACCTTTGAGTTTAGCAGGCATGGTGGACCTCGATGTGAATGCAGTCCTTGGCAAGGGTCAATGGCAGGCCACAGGTGCTATGCAGGTGCATGATCTTAACTTGAGGCATGGCGGCAACGAGCTGCGGGCGAGGACGGCAGATCTAGCATTCGGCCCCGTCGGCCCCGGCTTGCTTGAGCAGACTATTCGCAGCTTTAAACTGCATGACTGGTTATACATTGTGCCTCTGAAGCCGTTAACGAACACCCCGGGTGCGCGGGCAAGCATATCCGAGGTTGAGATTGGAAACACCTCGCCTTTCTGGTGGGCTGCGTTATTACATGATAATAACTGGCGCATTGATACTCTTGACCTGTCCTCAGGCAGCATAAGCGTGGGACGCGAAGACAGTTATTGGGCCAGAAACCTTTCATTGCATTCTGAAGCTCTCAGGCCGGATGGGTTATCCAAGTTGATTGTGCGAGGCAATGTCTATGGAGGTTCTCTGAGCGTGGATGGGAAGTGGGCTCCGCTAAGCGCCGAACCTGTTTATCTGCTGCAGGCGAAGCTCAGCCATGCGAATCCTTTCTTTCTTAATGACTGGCTGCGGGCGTCGGGTATGCCGCGGCTGCTGCGCGGACGTTTGTCGTATGTGTTGAATCTTGCCCATGGCAAGACAGATGGAACCTACGTTGCTGAGCATCGCTTGCATCTGGATCGCTGGCTGGCCGAGGATTCGATATCACCCGATGACCCTCTGCTTGGCCGCCTGGGTTATGGGCTGGCTGATGCCATTGCCCGACTCGACAACGGTAAGGGGCGAGCTTCCCTTGAGTTCAAAGTGACCGGAGATACAGCTGCTGATGTGCTGACTCTAAATCGAGTTGGTAGGGCGATGCAGCAGGCCTGGCAGGCTGGGATGGCAAAAGAATCTGTGCTTACGGCCAGGCACGAGGCCCGGCATTATGAAGCGCGCGTCCGGCTGCACGAAAGCAGCGGCCTGTCGCATAATGAAAGGGCGCGCTTGCGTAAGCTATGGCGTCATTTGAAGGTCAACAGGAAAAGTTTCATTGATCTGGAGCCTGTTTGGACGGGCGCAACACTGGATGCAGCGTTGATCGATCGCATCCGTTATACCCAGAGCCTGATTGAAAGCTTCATGCATAGCCGGGGCATCAGTACCTCTCGAATTTATCCTGTCTGGCCGACCCGGCAGAATCATGCCGAGGATCTCGGTTTTATCCATGTGTCGATGCGTACAACTGGGAGGAAGTGATATCTTAGCCCAGTGCTTGGCAACAGGATGCGGGACAAAATGATTTGGTTTCAGCGTCCGCAGTATTAGGCTGCGCCGCCTTGATTGGTTCAACGCGGCTGATTTGGCCCGACATCATATCTCATGGGAGTTCGTTTTTATGACAGTTCGCACCCGCTTCGCACCCTCACCCACCGGCATGTTGCATATCGGTGGTGCCCGTACTGCGCTGTTTTCATGGCTCTATGCGCGTCACAATCAGGGCGAATTCGTGCTGCGTATCGAAGATACCGACAGGGAGCGTTCGACCGATGAAGCCACGCGCGTGATCCTCGATGGCCTGGCCTGGCTGGGCATCGATTGGGATGGCGACCCGGTGTTTCAGGCATCGCGACAGGCCGAGCACGTGACGGCTGCCGAGCAATTGATCGACGAGGGGCATGCTTATCGCTGCTATTGCAGTAAGGAAGATCTGGACCAGATGCGCGAAGAGCAGCGCGCCAACGGCAAGAAGCCAATGTATGATGGGCGCTGCAGACACCGTTCGGATCGTCCGGAAGGGAAGCCGTATGTGGTTCGTTTTCGCTCCCCCGATACCGGGGAGACCATCGTGAGAGACATGGTGCTGGGCGATGTGGTGTTCAATAATGCCGAGTTGGATGATCTGATTATCCTCCGCTCAGACGGCACCCCGACCTATAATCTGGCCGTGGTAGCCGACGATGCGGCTATGGGCATTACCCATGTGGTGCGCGGCTCGGACCATCTGAATAACACACCGCGCCAGATTCAGTTGTACGAAGCACTGGGGCTTACGGCACCGGTTTTCGCCCATATTCCTCTGATTCATGGCCCGGATGGCGCCAAGATGTCCAAGCGTCACGGTGCTGTGGCGATTACCGAATATCGCCAGGCAGGCTATCTGGCCGATGCGGTGAACAATTATCTGGCCCGGCTCGGTTGGTCACATGGCGATGATGAGGTGTTCAGTCGAGAGCAATTGATTGAGATGTTCGATCTCTCGCAGGTGGGTAAAACAGCAGCGCGCTTCGATCAGGCCAAGCTGGACTGGCTCAATGCCCATTATTTGCGCGAGTCCAAAGCTGAAGATCTTGTGGCCGATGTGCAGCAACTTCTGGGCGTGGATGTGTCACAAGGTCCAGACCTGGCCCGAGTGATTGCCTCGTTGCAAGAACGCTCGAAGAATCTTGTGGAACTGGCCGATGGCGCACGTTTCTTCTATGTGGCCCCGAACACATATCAGGAAAAGGCGGTGAAGAAAAACTTCAAGGAAGGCACCTGGCCCTTGCTTGAACGATTCATCGAGTCTGTGAAAGCGTTGCCGGAATGGTCGGGCGAGGCGGCCCATGAGTTGATCCAGCAGCTATGTGAAACCGAGGGCGTGAGCATGGGCAAGCTGGCGCAGCCGTTGCGCATCCTGGTTTCGGGAGGCCCGGTGTCGCCGCCAATTGATTTGACGCTGGCTTTGCTTGGCCGTGATGAAATGCTCCAGCGTCTTGAAGCGGGGATCAAAGTTCTGCACGACTGATTGTCGATCATGTTCTCCCCGCCCCTTTGTGTTTTTTTGAATATAGCGCGATAATGCTTCGCATGTGGGTGTATAAAGCTTGCTGCTTCCAGGCCCGATCTGATGGCTGAGCTGGCGCTGGAAGATATCACGCTCGAGCTGATTCGGGCGGTCGTGGTGTTGGGGCTGTTCGTCTGGCTGCTGATTTATGGACGCCGGCATCAGCATGTGCGCGGTTGGCGCTGGATTATGACGGGCTTCGGACTCCTTTGTTTCGCCTCACTGATCGATATCACGGATAATTTCGATGCGCTCAATGTCTATGTGGTGATCGGTGATACCGAGATTGAATCGTTTCTGGAAAAGGTAGTGGGTTATCTGGCAGGTTTTATTTGTCTGAGTGTCGGTTTTTATATCTGGCTGCCTGCCGTCCATGCTCACCAGCAACATCTGGAGCGGGAGTTGAACGTGTTGACCGGGCTGCTGCCGATTTGCGCTTCATGCAAGAAGATTTGCGATGATCAGGGGCGCTGGCAACCCATCGAAAGCTATATCAGTGAGCATTCCGAGGCGGAGTTTTCCCATTCCATGTGCTCTGTCTGTTATCAGCACTTTTACGGCAAGCAGCCTTCGAAAACATAGCTCCCAATGGGGGGGGGTGACATCCATCTCTCTTGCCCGTACTCAGGCATGCAGGGTGATAGCAGCCCAGTCGCCTTCATGGTCAATTCTTTCAATATTCAGGCCTGCATCGAGGTAGGGGCGGCTGACCATGTCGACCTGGGAACTCAGCAGGCCTGAAAGAACCAGCGTACCAGCTACACATCTGGACAAGCTACTGGCCATGTCCACCAGCGGCGCAGCCAGAATATTGGCGACGACCAGATCAAAGGGGTCGGCCGGAGGTGTGCATCCGAGTTCGGCCTGCATGACCACCCCGTTGAGGCTGGCGTTGTCGATGCATGCGGCCACGGAATCTTCCTCCATATCGATGGCCAGAGCCGATCCGGAACCGAGTTTGAGAGCGGCAATGGCCAGGATTCCGGATCCCGCTCCCATGTCTAGAACGGTTTGCGGTATGGATGCCCGGCACTGGCGCTCGATTGCCATCAGGCACAGACGTGTGGTCGGATGCGAACCCGTGCCAAAGGCCATGCCTGGATCGAGAACAATATCTATGCGATCATCATTGGCGGGTGGACAGAATGATGGACGCACCCACAATGATTCCCCGACCGGCTGCCCGTGCCAGTCCTGTTGCCAGGCTGTTGACCAGTCCTGTTCCATGAGACTGGAGATGGTTACAGCCTTTTCAGGGATGCCTGTCAGTAGTGCAGCTGCAGTTAGTCCGGCACGTTGTCGTGCTTCGTCCTTTTCAGCGGCAAACCAGCCAACATGAGTGCTGATGCCTGACTTGGCATCTGTTTCCAGCGATGTGCCGAGTCCGCCAAGCCTGTCGCAGAGGGTTGTAAAGGCCTCCTGGCTGAGAAAGTCAGCGCTGATACGCAGTTCCAGACATTTTGCTACTTGCATGAATTGACCCCTTCACGGAACATGCCTCACTGCCTTCAGTTCCGGTTTACACATCGGGGTGCAAAAGGACACAGGAAAATCAGGGAGGTTGGATGCCGAAGTCTCACTCATATCGCATGCGCGTAAAAGAAAATGTGCGCATGACCGATCCAGCCTGCGAGGATGTGGTTGTGCAATTGGCTTTGTCGCCCGTGGATGGCGAGGCGGCGGTTTTCGAAGCGGGTCAGTATGTGCGCATCGGTATCCCCGGGGTTGATTCTCCTGCGCCAGCCTATTTCGCCATTGCTTCTGATCCTGCAGATGGCAATGCATATGAGTTTTTTGTCAAATGTGCGGGTGGTATGGCCAATTACCTGTGCCATGCCGAGGCCGGTGGAGAGTTTGAAGTCGAGGGGCCGATGGGCAAGGGCTTTGGCCTGGAAAAGTTCAAGGGCGCGGATGTCTATCTGATCGGGGTCGGCACCGGTATCGCCCCGCTGCGCAGTGTCTGGCATCATATTATTGCGCATCGTGAAGAGTTCGGTCGCGTGGCGATCTATGCCGGCTTTATGACGCCGCTACACCGGTTGTTGACCGATGAGCTCGAAACACTGGGCGAGCATCATATTGATGTCAGTATCACGCTGGAGATGGGACACGATTCATGGGATGGCCCGATCGGCTATGTGCAGCATGCTATTGAAGCGGATGCTCCGGACGGCTCGAACGGAGTGGCCTGCCTGGCCGGTATGAGCGCGATGGTGGACGCCTGCAAGGAAACGTTGCAGAATCTCGGCTTTAATGAAAGCCGCATCCTGCTCAACTACTGATTCTGTGGGCTCCCAGCCCCGCCGTGTGGCATTTCCCGAATCTTTTCAACTTCCTCTTATC
Organism: uncultured Zetaproteobacteria bacterium; assembly: GCA_964505835.1. Classification (GTDB taxonomy): domain Bacteria; phylum Pseudomonadota; class Zetaproteobacteria; order Mariprofundales; family Mariprofundaceae; genus JAJRVH01. The sequence goes on from CAZDJY010000036.1 coordinate 5,729, forward strand.
TCTCTTGATATCGGCATGAAGCGCATTGGTGTTGCGGTTTGTGATCGCATGGGCATCAGTTGCCGGGGTGTGGCCTGCCTGCATCGCCGGGATGTGGGCTGGCCCGCGCAGCTATTAAAGCTTGTAGCCGAATATGGTTCTCGCGGTATCGTGGCCGGCTTGCCGAAGAATATGGACGGCACGGAGGGCGTGCAGGCACAGGATGCCCGGGCTGCAATGGCCGAATTTTCTCAACATAGTGATTTGCCGGTCGTGTTTCAGGATGAGAGGCTTTCGACATGGACGGCCAAAGAGCGCCTGTTTGCTCAGGGGCTAAACGAGAAAAAGGTGAAGGAAAGACTGGATCAGACGGCAGCGGCTGTGATTCTGGAAGATTTCCTTGCTTCGCATCGGGAGCTGGTGAATGGCTGAGGTGATATTTGATACGCCCGCCGTGGAGCAGGCGCTGGATCATATGGCCGCCGCAATCCAGGGCGATCAGATATTTCTTGTCGGCATTCAGCGCGGAGGCGCCGATGTAGCCAATGCTTTGCAGGAGCGCTTGCAGGCCCGGGGCGGGGATGTTGTACGCGGAAATCTGGATATCAGCTTTTATCGCGATGACCTTGACACCATCGGCCCCAACCCCGAGGTCCGGCCTTCACATATGCCGTTTGATATCTCTGGCAAGATCATCTGGCTGGTGGATGACGTACTGTTTACCGGACGTACGATTCGGGCGGCGATGGGTGAGATCTTCGATTACGGTCGACCGGCTGCAATTCGCCTTGCCGTACTGGTGGACCGCGGCGGTCACGAGTTGCCGATAGCAGCTGACCTGACCGGCCTGAACCATGAAGCGAAAGAAGCTTTCTCGGTAAAACTGGTCTGTGCGGAGAGCGGCTGGCATATCGAGCAAAGGCGGGTGAAGAGATGAACAAGTTGCAACATTTGTTCGGCATCGCCGAACTGGATAAGGAGCAGATGGAATATCTGCTCAATCTGGGCGAGTCGTTCATCGATGTTTCGCGTCGCCCGATTCGCAAGGCGCCAACATTGCGCGGCAAGACCATTATCAATCTGTTTTTTGAAAATTCGACCCGCACCCGTACAAGTTTCGAGTTGGCAGGTAAACGCTTGTCGGCCGATGTCATCAATATTTCCGCTGCTACGAGTGCCACCAAGAAGGGTGAATCCTTGCTCGATACTGGCCAAACACTGGCTGCCATGCGGCCTCACGTGCTGGTTATCAGGCACTCCGTTTCCGGAACATGCGAATTTCTCAGCGAATACCTGTCTGGCACGGCCATTGTAAATGCCGGTGACGGTGCACACGAACACCCAACGCAGGTGTTGACCGATCTTCTGACCCTTAAAAAGGCTGGTGGATATGCTAACAAAGTTATAACGATAGTCGGCGATATATCACACTCCCGCGTAGCTCGCTCACATCTTCTGGCCGCCCACCTGATGGGATATAAGGTGCGATTGGTTGCGCCCAAGACACTGTTGCCGGCACAGGTGGAGCGTTACGGTTGTGAGGTTACCCATGATTTCGACGAGGCCATCCCGGGCTCGGATGTATTGTATATGTTGCGCGTGCAAACCGAACGCTTGACCGACAACTGCTCGTTTCCGTCCATTCGCGAATACCATGAGGCTTATGGTTTGAATCGTAAGCGTCTGGCAGCAGCCGGCGAGGGGTGCATGGTGATGCATCCGGGGCCGATGAATCGCGGTGTTGAAATCGCCACAGATGTAGCCGATTCAGCCAGCGCCAGAATTCTCGATCAGGTTGAGCATGGCGTGGCCGTGCGTATGGCCGTGCTGACAGCGCTTTGCGGTGAAACGGGAGGTGAGGGATGACCCTGCTGATTCGGAACGGGCATGTCATTGATCCGGCCAATGCAATTGATGAAGTATGCGATGTGTGGCTTGAGGACGGCAAGGTTGCCGGTGTCGGTAAGTTTTCCGCCTCGGCCGACGAAACGCTGGATGCTGCCGGTCAATATGTTTGTCCCGGACTCGTCGATATGCATGTGCATCTGCGCGAGCCTGGTCAGGAGTGGAAAGAGGATATCGAATCCGGATCGCGGGCGGCAGTGGCTGGCGGAGTTACGACGTTCTGTTGCATGCCGAATACGCAGCCGCGTCTGGATCATGCCGGAGTGCTGCTTCAGGTTATCGACAGGGCGCGTCAGGTCGGTCTTTGCCATATTCACCCGATTGCAGCAGTCAGTCGCAATCTCGAGGGCAAGGAGCTGACCGAGATGCGGGAGTTGGTGCGCGCCGGCGCCGTGGCCTTTTCGGATGACGGTATGCCAATCTGGCATGCCGGGGTCATGCGCAAGGCTCTGGAGTATGCATCCAGCTTCGGTTTCATTGTGATTCAGCATGCTGAACAGTTGGAGTTGACAGCAGGTGGCTGCATTAACGAAGGGTGGATGTCCACCCGGTTAGGCGTGACGGGGATGCCTAGCGAAGGTGAGGATTCGATGGTGGCCCGCGATATCATGCTGGCCAGGCGGGCTGATGCACGGTATCACGTGGCCCACATTTCCACCTCGGGTGCGGTGGCTTTGGTGCGTCAGGCTCAGGCGCAGGGGCTCAAGGTGACGGCGGAAGCAGCCCCGCACCATTTCAGTCTGACAGAAGAGGAAGTGGCCCATTTTAATGCCGATGCGAAAATGAGTCCGCCGCTCAGGACGGAGGCGGATCGTCAGGCGGTGATCGAAGGGCTTCGCGATGGTACCGTCACTGTCATAGCCACTGACCATGCACCGCATCATGAGGATGACAAACGTTGCGGCCTTTCATGTGCTGCATTCGGTATTGTCGGCCTGGAAACCATGTTGCCGGTCTCGCTTGAGTTGGTTTCTAATAATGTTATAACAATATCCGACCTTGTCGCCAAGATGACATGCAATCCGGCGCAGCTCCTCGGACTTGAATGTGGCACCCTGTCCGAAGGGGTCGAGGCGGATATTTGCATCTTTGATGCGCACAAACGCTGGACGCTGGATCGGGCGAAGCTTTTTTCAAAATCGCATAATACCCCATGGCACGGCAAGGAATTGACCGGCCAGGTCACCCACACCATCAAGGGTGGAAGAGTGGTGTTTGCCAACGGAACGATCAATGACTGAGCGAAATATCATCGTTGAAGAAAATGCCGAAGTGCTGGCCAATGTGCTGCATGAAGGCGACCAGTTCGTCATGCGTGTGCATTCCCCGAGGATTGCCGCTGCTGCGCGTCCTGGCCAATTCGTTCATCTTCGCGTCTCGGATGAGCGGGCGATGCGTCGACCGATTTCCATCATGCTCACCGACCCTGACAGGGGAACGGTAGATTTGCTGGTTAAGGCCATTGGTGAGGGCACCCGCCTGCTGCGCCAGAGGGAGGCAGGGGATAAGATATCCATGCTCGGGCCGATCGGCAGACCGTTTAATCTGTCGGATCATTCGAAGCGTTACATCCTTATCGGCGGCGGGGTCGGTATTCCACCGATGATTTTTGTTGCCGATCAGCTGCACGGCAAGGCGGACTGCGTGCTCTTCGCTGGCTCCGAGGTGGAGTTTCCTTTTGCTCTGCAGCCCAGCACGGCGCTATTGCCCGGTATCGGAGGTAATACGATTCTCAGTATTGCCTCGCTGGAAGAGCGCGGCATTCCATGCCGTCTGGCTTCGAATGCTGGCCTGTATGGTTGCTATGAGGGTCATGTGCCCGATCTGGCTGGTGACTATCTGGCAGCCCTGGATGAAGATGAACGGCAACGCTGCGTGCTCCTTTCCTGCGGGCCGCATCCGATGTTGCATGCCGTGGCCCGGTTGGCTCGCCGCTTTGACATCCCTGCATACCTGAGCCTTGAAGAGCATATGGCCTGTGGTATCGGCGGTTGCGCCGGATGTGTGGTGAAAACCATAGAGGAAGGGGCGGAGAGATATCGCCGGGTATGCGTCGATGGCCCGGTATTCTCAGCGGATTTGCTGCCCGAGTTTGCATGAGTCCGGAAGCCATTGAATCGGTTCTAAGATTCTGGTTTGAGGAGCTGGAGCCGAGGCAATGGTGGGTTAAGGATAGTGAACTTGATGCGTTGATCGGTAAGCGATTCGGGGCATTGCAGGCAGCCGCTGCCGAGGCCGAATTGTTTTCCTGGCGGGTCTCACCGGAAGGGCGTCTGGCGGAGATTATTGTGCTGGATCAGTTCTCCAGAAATATTTATCGAGATACTCCGTTGGCTTTTGCCTGCGATCCGATGGCTCTGGCATTGGCTCAGGAGGTGGTCAGCCTGGGCGCTGATCAATCCATTGAAACGCCGCGGCGGGCTTTCTTCTATATGCCGTATATGCACAGTGAATCACGCCTGATCCATGATCAGGCGCTGGCGCTGTTCGAGCAGCCAGGAGTTGAGTTCAATCTCGAATTCGAGGAAAAGCACAAGGCGATCATTGATCGATTTGGCCGCTATCCGCACCGCAATGCGATTCTCGGCAGGCAATCCACTCCTGAGGAGATCGAGTTCCTGAATCAACCGGATTCCTCGTTCTGAATTCAGAAATTTGAGCGCTGCAGTTTGAGGGCTAGGGGAAATCTCCCCCACATTGGTGAGTTTTCGCACGGTTTTGAAATCTGCAAGCATGCTACGATGGCTGCATGAAACACGATGCATGCATATCCAACCAATTGCCGGGCCTACGTCTGGCACTGGGTGCCATTATGCTGGGATGTACGGTGTTGGCCGGTTCATGGGCAGCTGAGGCGCGTCAGGCTAACGCGGCAAGATACGATGCACTGTATCTCGAGCAGGCCGATGCGCAGATTCGTCAGCAGCTGCAGCGGTTTTATCAACAATGGCGCGGCGTCCCCTACGAATTCGGCGGCACCGACAGGCACGGCGTGGATTGCTCCGGCTTTGTCTATCGTCTGTTTGGGGATGTATATGGTTTGCAGGTGCCGCGGACAACGCGTGAGCTGGCCCGCTTGCCGTACCGGGTGGATCTGAATCACCTGATTGCCGGCGATGTACTGATCTTCGGCCGGGATTATCGCAAGCTTCATGTCGGGGTGTATCTGGCCCATGGCGAGTTCATTCACGCCTCGAAATCGAAGGGTGTGGTGAAATCCACCCTGTCCAACCCTTACTGGGCAAGTCGTTATGCCAGGGCGGTGCGCATTCAGGCGTCGTACTGATTTTCTGTTCGGCCGGTTTTAAGGTTGGTCTCCGGCCAGCCATGGACTAGTAGTTGAACAAGTTAGATTAACCGCCAGCGAGCTTGGCTTTATGACCTTCCTTTTCCAGCATCTGCAAAAGCTTTTCCCGATGATCGCCTTGAATCTCCAGCTCTACGCCTTTTACCGAACCGCCGCAGCCGAGTTGGCCCTTGAGCTTTTTCAGCAGTGTCTTGAGTTCTCCGGCCTCGAGAGGTAATCCGCTAATCACACAGACGCTTTTACCGCCGCGGCCCTTGCTTTCCCGACGGATGCGAACCCCTTGCTTAGCCGGGTTCCTGATGTTCTGTGCGGCTGGTTTTGACGGTCGTCGCTTGCCGGACTTGGGCATGGCCTTGTCCAGCGATCCATGCTCGGTTGAATACACCAGCCGTTTGTCGTTGCTCATTCGAATCTCCCCGGGGGATTAGATCTGCGCATGCACGGCGAATTCGTAAGGATCGGAAATCTCACCGAATTTCAGCGTATGATGGCCGGGGGATAGCGGCACAATGGTGCCGACCTTGCCATAGCCGATGCGTTCGTCGTCGAGTTCGCAATAATCGCCGTGCTGCATCAGGTGCAACTGCAAACCGCCAGAATCAGCTGCTTCAATGGCCAGATGCTGCTCGCGCAGCATGCGCGTCGAGCCGGCCAGCTTGATATCGATTTGCACATGGTCACGGAACAGATCGGTGACGCTTTGCGGTGGGCGATGGGCGCCGAAGAACCAGGGCAGCCGGGAAACCAGACGCGGTTTATTGCATAGGGCTTGCCGCGAAAGATCATTCATACCCTCAATCTTGGCGTGTATGACGACCGTATCATC
>CAZDJY010000037.1:0-11409 GCA_964505835.1 uncultured Zetaproteobacteria bacterium
CATCTCCTCGTCGGCACGTTGCCTGGCTTGCTCAAAGGAAAGCCCCTCCTGCACCGCCAGTACGGTTTTAGCCATGCGTTTGTCGGCTTCCAGAATGTGGTAGGCCAGCCAATGGGTCAGAAAGCGAAGGATGTTCTCCACGACCTTTTCCAACGGCTGGGTTTCCTCTTCACTTTTGAGCTTTGCCACCTCGACCATGAAGGAGTCATGGATGCTCTTGTGCGAGATGTAGTCCGGATCGTCCCCGAACACGGGGGCCCAGATACCGTCCTCAGTCTTGAAATGATAATCCGCGTATGACGCGAGATCGGCGAATACCTGATTCAACTCAACCGAACTCGACTGATTGCCGAGAAGGGTCGCCAGATGATTGATGATGCGTACCAGTTCTTTGTGCTGCTCATCGACCAGCGGAAGACCTGATTCAAAATTCCGGTTCCACGGAAAAATTTCGAATGTATTGTCGGACTGTTGGCTCATGCATGCTCCATCGGGATCAAGTCCCAAAGTTGCTGTAAATTCACTTACTGTTAGTTCTGCCTAGTCATTTGAAGCTACGCAACCTTGCCTCAGCAGCCTGAGGCTGACTTTTCATTCCACTCGAAAAACTCTTCCATATCAAATGCCACTGCTTCATGCCTCATGCTGTTCAGCGAGCATGGCATCAATCAACCGGATTGCAGATAGGCGGCACCTAGTACATTGCGGATCAGACCTTCCTTAACAGACCCTCAACCATTATTTTTCCCCTGATTTAAACAGACAATCCTTGGTGTATGCCTTGGCATCTGCAGCGCTCCATTCAGCTGCCGGAGTTCGCTGCATGTTATTGCACCAGCCCTCGCTGCCGACTTCGGGCGAACAGGCCGAGATAAGTCCGCTGAACAGGATGGATGTGGTGATCAATACGATCGTCTTCATATGCTCTTCCTCCCGCTGATGCGACGAGTGCCACACCATAATACATTGATAGTCGGGATCGGTGCTGTTGGCAAGTTCTATGCGCGAATGAAGCGGGTAATGATGTGATATTAGGCCCCGGTCATTTTTTCGACTACACTCTTAACATGTTCATATATCAGCATATTCCTTTGCCGGCAGCATTTGGAGCTCTCCGATGAAGGGTTTGCGTATGGGTGATGTATGGGGCGGGCTTTCGGCTTCTGCATTGGTATTGCCGCAGGCGATGGCTTTCGGCATCACGCTTTGGTCTCCGTATACGCATGATCCTGCAGCTGCGGCCATGTCGGGTTTGGTGGCGGCAGCTTGTCTTTGCGCGATTTCGGGGCTGTTCCGGGGCACGCAGGGTCTGGTTGCAGCGCCCACCGGCCCGACGCTGGTGCTGCTTGCAGGTGCAATTGCGGCTCTCGCTGCGACCGGACTTGCCGGCGACGCGCTGGTTACCGCGACCTTGTTGACCGTTGCCATGGCCGGGTTATTTCAGGTGCTGATCGGTGGTCTGAAACTCGGGCATCTGATCAAGTTTATTCCTTATCCGGTGGTCTCAGGCTTTATGACCGGTTCGGCGATTCTGATGATTATGTCGCAGAGCGGCGCGGTGATGGGCAACGGGGAAGAGTTGACCATGCATCAGGGTGCCTGGATTCCGATGGCTTCGGCCGCTATCACTCTGGCGGCAATGGTCTGGCTGCCACGCTGGGTCAAGAAAGTGCCCGGAACCGTTCTGGGTCTGGTGATTGGAAGCCTGTCATTTCATCTGTTTTCACTTATGCAGCCAGCGGCGCTGCCGGGCAGCTGGGTCGTAGGCAGCCTGCCCGGCGTATCCGATCTGCACTTCGGCTTCCATTTGGCGGGCATGGATCAGTTGCCATGGCTGTTGATGGGCGGCTCGGCGCTGGCCTTGGCCGTGTTGGCTTCTCTGGACACCCTTTTGACCTCAGTCGTGGCGGATGTATCCACCGGGGCGCGGCATCAGGCCCGGCGGGAGCTGATGGGGCAGGGTGCCGGGCATGTGCTTAGTTCACTGTTTGGCGGCATGGCCGGCGCCGGCACAACGGGGGCGACGCTGGTTGCTATTCAAAGCGGCGGTGGGCAATGGGCCGGGCTGATCACGGGTATAAGCATGCTGGTGCTCATTCTGTTTATGGGGCCTGTGGCGGCTGTGCTTCCGATCAGTGTTTTTGCCGGCATCATCCTGCATGTCGCGATTTTCGGCATGCTGGATAAGGACATACCTCGCTGGATCCGCACCCCGCAGGCGCGCATTGATGGTGCTATCGCACTCATTGTGACAGCAGTGACGGTATTCTATGATCTGATGGTTGCTGTAGGACTGGGTGTGGCTCTGGCCGCAGTTGAATTTATTCGGGCGCAGGTTCAGTCGGCCGTGATTCAGCGACGCTGGAATATCGGCGACAGGACTTCGCTGCGCCGTCGTCCGAAGAAAGAATGTAAATGTCTGGCCAGGCATCCGGATGCGATCGTTGGCTATGACCTTAAGGGTACGCTGTTTTTTGGTACGACGGATCACCTGTTTGACATGATTTCATCTGATCTGAAAGAGGCTAGTTATATTATTCTTGATATGCGCCGGGTGACCCAGGTCGATTTAACAGCCGTGCGTCTGATTGAGCACATGTATGGCATGATGCGTCAGCGAAACGGCGAATTGATACTGGCTCATGCGCCGAAAAGTATGGGTCTGGTGAAACGCGAAGGGCATCGGCATGAGAGGCTGGTGCCTTATCATGAAAATGTGCGCCTGCGGACTTTTTCCGATTCTGACCGGGCTCTGGAATATGCCGAAAACTGTCTGCTGGACGAACAGTGCGAGATGAAGGTGTCACATGGAAAACAACTGAAACTCGACGAGTCCGAGCTGATGACTTTATTCAATGACAAAGAGAAGGAAACCCTGCGTGCTTTTTTTGAAATCAAATCATTCGAAGCGGGCGAATATCTTTTTCGTAACGGTGAGCATGGAGAGGAGTTGTTTGTCATCCTTTCTGGAGAAGTCGAGGTGTTGTTGCAGTATAGTCGTAAGAAGAAGCTGAGGCTGGCCACATTCGGGCCCGGCATGACTGTGGGTGAGGTGGCATTCCTGGAGCCGGGGCCTCGAACGGCCGATGGAAGGGTAACCATGGCCGGTGAGGCGGCCATCTTCCGACACAAGGCGCTAAAGAAACTATGTCGCGAGCACTCGGAACTAGGCATGCGTGTGCTGATGCGACTGGGCCATGATATCAGTGAAAATCTGCGTATGGCCGATGCCGAACTCAGACGTCTGGCTTCCTGATTAGCCCTAATGCTGGCAGCAGGACTTTCCCTGCTGGATAGACGAAGTTCAGCGTTGAGGTCGGGATCATATCGGTTCATGTGATGGATGTTTAGAGACCGACGCTCTGCATTCAGGTGAGCAGTGCCTCGATTTCGGCGCGGCTGAGCGGGGCCGGAAGCCTTGCACCCATTTGTGAAACAACGCGGGCTGCAGCGTGGCTGCCGAGATGGCCGGCCTGTTGCCAGGTCAGCCCATTGGTGATGCCGTACAGTACCCCTGCAGCATACATATCCCCGGCACCGGTGGTATCCACGGCTTCGACTTGTACGCCTTCAATCGGGAATGCCTCACCTTCGTGCATGATGATGGAGCCATTCTTGCCCAGAGTCAGAGCGACGTTTTCACAATGCTTGTGAATGGCATGGGCGCAGTCGATCGGGTCTTCCAGTCCGGTCAGGGACATGGCTTCCTCTTCGTTGCAGAATAACAGGTCCACCGGCCCTTCGATGAGTTTCTGAAACTCATCGCGACAGATGTCGATCAGGAAGGGATCGGAAATGGTCAGCGCCACCTTCACATCGTTGGCTTTGGCCAGTTCGATAGCCTTCAGGGCTGCGGCCTTTGTTGGGCCTCCGGCGAACAGATAGCCTTCGACATACAGATACTTTGCCTTGGCAATATCGGACTCGATCATATCCACGGCATCAAGCGTGGAGGAGATGCCGAGGTTGGTAAGCATCGTGCGCTGGGCATCGGGAGTAATCAGCACGACGCAGGTGCCGGTCTGGCCAGGTTCCTGCGGAATTTCGATGTGGATGCCAAGCTTTTCCATCTCTTCGAGATAGCGACGGCCAAAACCATCCTCACCTGTCTTGCAGGCATAGGCAGTCTTACCGCCCATGTCGGCAATACCGACAATGGTGTTGGCGGCTGATCCACCGGAACAGTAGTTCACATCGTGTTCGGCCAGCGCATCAAGTACGGCCTGCTGCCGCTGTTCGTCGACCAGGGTCATGATGCCTTTTTCAATGCCGGTGCGCTCAAGAAACGCGTCATCGCAACGAACCTGCATATCCATAATGGCATTGCCTACGCCAAAAACATCATATCCCATTGTTATTCTCCTGTGTGCTGTTTTACCCGGCTATCAAAAACCGGGCGACTCTACTCACCGGCGATGGTCATGCCATCAATGGCGATGCTCGGCACGGCTGATGCGCCGAACCATGTGAGATCAGATCCCACCTCAGTGATACCTCGGAACATCTCTTTCAGATTCCCGGCAATGGTAATTCCCTGCACAGGCCGGGTGACCCGGCCATGTTCGATCAGGAAACCGCCGGCGCCGCGCGAATAGTCGCCGGTAACGCCATTGACGCCGAAGCCGATGAGTTCGGTGACCAGAAGACCGTGATCAATGCCGGCGATCATGGATGTCTGATCCTTGTCGCCCGGTTGCCAGATCAGATTGGACGGGCCGATGCCGGTATCCCCGGTCAGGCCGCGCCGGGCGTGGCCGGTCGGGGTGACGCCAAGTCGGCCGGCGGCATAACGATCAGTGAGAAAGCCGGTTAGCCGGCCGGCATCGATCAGGGTGCGCGGCGTGCAACGGCTGCCCTCGCCGTCGAACAGACGATTGGCCATTCCTTGCACATGATCCGGGTTGTCGTCAATACTGACAAATGAGGGAAAGATTTGTTCTCCCGAACACTCGGCCAGAAAGCTGCGTTTCTGCAGTACGGCACGGCCATTGATGGCTCCGACTAGATGGCTGAGCAGTGATGTTGCGACCCGGGGTTCGAATACCACGCTGGCCTTGCCGCTAGCCATGGTTCCGGGCTCAAGTCGATTGACCGTCCGTGAGGCCGCCTCATTAGCGATATCCTCCGCACTTCTCAGATCGCTGATATGCAGAGCCCGATGCCAGGCATAATCACGCTGCATATCCTCGCCAGCCCCGGCAATCACGGACACGCTTAGTGAGGCGGAGGATTTGGCATAATCTGCAGCAAAGCCGTCGGATGCCGCATACGCCACGCGGGTGCTGCCGAATGCAGCTTCAGCGCCTTCACTGTTGGTGATTTTGGGTGAATAGCTGCGTGCGATATCTTCGCATGCCAGCGCGCTTTGCCGCGCATCGTCAAGATTCCAGCCGCTATCACGTTCAGGATGCCGCTGCCGCCAATCGGCAATAGCTGATGCATCGGGATGATCAGCACCGACAGGGGGGACGGCATCCGGATCCGGTTCGGAAATGCGGGCCATGTCGACGACCTGCACGGCCAGAGCCTTCAGTCCTGCCGAAGAGATGTCCGAACTTGAGGCGGAAGCGAAGGCCAGCCCTCTGGCGGTTTCGACAAAGGCGCGCAAGCCGATGCCCTGGCTATCTTCTCTTTCCACCGATTCAACATCGCCGTTGCGTACGCTGACAGAATGCCCCGTGTCGGCGACGGCCAGCGCATCGGCATGCATGGCTCCTGCCTGTCGCGCTGCTTCAACAAGCTGCCGGGAGAGTTCGGTAAGCTGCTGTTCACCTAAATTCGTGCGATCTGGAGAAGGATTGGCCTGGGATAATGTCATGCCTGTGTGCCTCCGACGATCAAATCATCAATCCGGATAGTCGGCAAGCCTACCCCGACAGGCACGGACTGGCCGCCTTTGCCGCAGGTGCCGACACCGGGGTCCAGTTGCAGATCGTTGCCGATCATCGACACCTTTTGCAGCACCTCGTGGCCGGAACCGATCAGTGTCGCTCCCTTGACCGGGTACTGAATTTTGCCGTGCTCGACGTAATACGCCTCGGAGGTGGTGAAGACAAACTTACCCGAGGTGATATCGACCTGACCGCCGCCGAAATTGACTGCATAGATGCCGCGCTCCAGCGAGCTGAGGATATCGTCAGGCGCATCGGAACCGGCCAACATGAAGGTGTTCGTCATACGTGGCAGCACCGGGTGTGCATAGGATTCACGGCGGCCGTTGCCGGTCGGGTCCATGCCCATCAGACGAGCATTTTGCCGGTCGAGAAGATAGCCCGTCAGGATACCATCCTCGATCAGCACGGTGCGCTGTGACCGGGTGCCCTCGTCATCAACGCTGAGCGAGCCGCGTCGTTCGGCAATACTGCCGTCATCGACCACGGTAATCCCTTTGGCCGCGACCCGTTTGCCCAACTTCTCAGAAAAAACCGATGTACCCTTGCGGTTGAAATCGCCTTCCAGACCATGTCCGATGGCTTCGTGCAACAGAATGCCCGGCCAGCCCGGTCCAAGTACTACCGGCATGGAACCGGCCGGCGCTTCGGCAGCATCGAGATTGAGCACGGCCAGACGCACGGCTTCGCGGACCAGCCGTTCCGCTTCATCGCCCTCGAGCATGCGCGACATGGCAAAGCGCCCACCACCACCAGCTGAGCCGGTTTCACGCTTGCCGTTCTGTTCGACAACCACCGATACGTTCAGGCGAACCAGCGGCCTGGCATCATGGATGTGTGCGCCGTCCATGCGGATGATATGAATATCGGAAAAAGATGAGGATACACTGGCAAATACCTGTACAACGCGGGGGTCCAGATTGCGCGCCAGCTTGTCGAGCTGTTCCAGCAGTTGCTTGCGGTTGGCCAGCGGCACCGACAGGGCCGGGTCATCAGCCTGATATAGCTGTGGCGCGTGATGATCCGCATGAATGGCAACAGGTGTGGTATGGCCGCCATCACTTGCAATGCTACGTGCTGCCTTGGCGGCATCCATCAGGGCTGCCGGCTCGAAACGGTCGGTATATGCATGGCCCGCGGCCTCACCCTTGATGACGCGTGCGCCCAGCCCTTGATGGGTGGAGGCGGAAATATGTTTAACGCGCCCTTCCTCCAGCGACAGGGCTTCGGATGAGGACTGCTCTATATACAGATCACCGTCATCGGCGCTGGCCGGAAACATGTGTCCGAGCATGTCGTGCAGGGTGTCAGGGGAAACAGGAAGCGGATGGTTCGTGTTTGAATGAGTTGGCATGATCGGCAATCTTCATGCCCGCTGCGTCCCGTCAAGCGTGACGGGGGGGTGAAAGCCACCTAAGCTGTTGCCATGGTGTTATTACGTGAAATTTCCGACCCGGTATTCGTTCAGATACTATGCGATGCGCTGACTGCGCGGGGCATCGAGTTCCGTACCGACAATGCCGGCATGAATGCGTTGATGCCGTTGCCAGGCGTGATGGATGTTCGGGTGCTGGTTGAGGAACGAGAATACGATATGGCGGTGCGGGTGTTGAACGATCTGGAAGCATTGCAGACTGGCGATGCTGATATTGAGCAACTGTCCGATGCGGAAGGGGGCTGATCATGTTTCGTGGAATAGGCTGCCTGCTGTCAGGCTTCAGACATTTGCTCGGTGAGGCGGAATTGCGCGCTATCCTGTGGCGCATGCTGATTCTGTTGGCGGGGTTGATGCTTGTGCTGAGTGTCGGCGTTTACGAATTATCCCAATATCTTGCCGGCCGTTTCATTCCGACGGGCGATGCCTGGTATGTGGGAATTCTGGCCTGGTTGTCATGGCTATTCTCTCTGCTTCTAGCTCTCGCTGTTGGTCTTGTCAGTTATGTTGTTCTCGGCTCGGCGGTTTCGGCGCCATGGCTGGATACCCTGGCTGAACGGGTGGAAAAGGGTGCTCTGACGATTCGTCAGGAACCGTGGTGGCGGTTGGTGCTTGCCAGTCTATCCAATTCGCTGATGCCGTTGGTTCAGTTTGTTCCTTATGCACTTTTATCGATGTTGCTGTTGCTGGTGCCGGTATATGGCACGGTCGTGGCCAGCGTTGTTTGGGGTTATGCGGGTATAAAATTACTGGGTTTCGAATTCATGGATACATCTGCCTCACGGCGCAACTGGCGTTGGCAGGAACGGAAATCAGAGATGCAGAAACAACGCTGGTTTTACCTGGGCCTGGCCGGGCTGGCCAGTTTTATGTTGTTGATACCCGTGGTGAATCTGCTGGTGCTGCCAGCAGCCGTAGTGGGTTTGAGCCGGCATATGCTTCATGCTCCAGCAATGAAGGCGGAGCATGAAGGTGGAGTTGGCGCTAAGTGATCGGCAGATTTTGGCATTGTGACCGTGCCAGACTGAGATCTTGAAGGGGGGCTTACGCATAATTGTCGAATGATCCCGACAAGGCTATTGTTCTGAAAAAGCCTCAGTTCATCTCCCCTGGGTTGCAAATTCAACCAGATCATGGGATTTTTTTATTTTATTATGATTAATGTGCATATCAATCCTCATCTTTTAATTCCGGAAACACAGCAGGTATTTTGAACGGGATTTGGCGCCGGTGATTTCAGATAGCAGTTCGGCTGTGGCCCTTGCACTGTATTGGGTTTGACATAGGTCCACGCCTTGCAACGCGTATCATCTGCACACGCTTTTTGACAAAGGGCAGGATCAGCAGAGGTCGGCACAAAATGGCGGAAATCATTCCATGGTCGATCAGTATTCTGCTCCATCCCCTTGCTATCGGTGGCTATCGGGTTGACCTCAAAGCGAATGGTTTTCTCCACCACTTTTCCCCCGTCACGAATATCCAACTCTTCGGTATGCGGGGTGTTGATGTCTGGCCGCTTGACCGTCAAACGATATTTGCCGGGTAGGAGCTTGACCTCATAAGGGGTCTGTAACCCCCCTGAAACAATAAAGTCACTGTTGAAAATGTTTCTATTCGCGGTTAAATCATCGACATAAATCTGTGCTTTGACCGGTTTGCCATTGTTGAGTGCCGTAATGCGCAGAATCTCTGTTTCAAAATTGACCGCTTTCTCCACAGGGTTGCCGTTCGAGGTGAGATTGATCTCTTCACTGTATGGGGCAAGATACGACGTTGCCGGCAGCTTGACCTTCAAGCGGTATTTGCCGGGTAGGAGCTTGACCTCATAAGGGGTCTGTAACCCCCCTGAAACAATAAAGTCACTGTTGAAAATGTTTCTATTCGCGGTTAAATCATCGACATAAATCTGTGCTTTGACCGGTTTGCCATTGTCGGTTACGGTGATACGCAATACGGCCTGATCGAAATCGAACTGTTTCTCCAGTGTCTTACCAGATTCGATCTGGAGGCCCTTTACCACAATCGGGTCTACCCCCTGCAACCCGGCAGGCTTGGTTTCCAGTTGATAGGTCCCGGGCTGCAGCGACCATAGGTGTCCGGATTCTATCCCCGCATCGTTGGTGAGTTCCACCAGGCCGGCACTCTCACTACTCAGCTTCACCCAGGCCTTTACCGGCTTGCCATTACTGCGCAAGGTCAACTTGAAATGTCCCGGTCCTTTTGATTTGACCGCCTTGCGGGTTGATTTCAGCAATTCTTCAGCATTATTCGCTTGAAAATATTCGCCGCCGCCCGCTTTGGCCATACACTGAAGTTGCGCACTTTCTTTCTTGCTCAGGCCGAAACCGACCGTATGCAGGATGAAGTTCACCCCGGATGCCTTGGCTGCCTTCACTGCCGCGCAGGGGTCGCCGCCACAGCTTTCGATGCCATCGCTGACCAGCACGACAGTGGAGTTATTTTCTTCGGCTCGCAGCATATCAATGGCCTGATTGACCGAACGGGTCAGGGGTGTCTTACCCTTGGCATTCAATCCTTTCACTGCCTTCAATACCGGCTGTTGGTGATTTCCTCCCAGCTTCACCAGGGTTTCCACATCGCTGCAATCACCCTTTCGCCGGTGGCCATAGGCGATCAGACCGGTACGCTTGTTAGTCGGCAATTCCGGCACCAGTTTGGCCATCACTTCCTTGGCAATGGTGATCTTGGGTTTGCCTTTGATCTGCCCCCACATGCTGCCGGAGGCGTCGAGAATAAAGAGGGTGTTGGCGCTTTCTTTGTTCACTTTATCGCTTTGATTCTGTGCCGACTGATTCGTTGTTTCAGCTTGTGCCGCTTGCCCTGCCAGCACTGTGAACGCCATCATGGCGGCTATCAATATTCCCGATTGTTTTACACATTCATATCTCATTTATCCCTCCTTTCCATCCCGAAAATAAATGCAATCCAATTCATTTTTACTGCAACAAATACAGGACACGACTGGAATCAGCTGCTGCCCTGGCCGTCTGATGTTTTTCATTGGCATTTAGAAGCCGGGTAAACATAGCCCTCTATTCTTGAAAACAAGTATCCTGCCGCCCTGGCATCATGGGCGCCCTGCCGGGTGGCCGTGGTAAAATTATCTTGCCTGCCTGGGCTCCAGTACAACTTCAGAGGGACCGTTCCGGGTTTCTTAGTGGAAGATACAAAACCCTGGGTTCTTACAAATTTATATCCGGCAGCGATGGCAGAATTCTCACCATCGACGGTGCCAGTGGTAAAATTGTCGCCTCTGGCCGAACTCCAGAATAGCTTAAGCGGTTGAGACCCCAGGCTCCTTTCCGAGGTATCTGTACCAGCAGCAGCTATGCAGGCTTCAATCCTGGCATATCTGTAACCTGCGGCCAAAGCCGCTTGAACCCCTTTTTGTGTAGCTGTAACAAAATTGTCCCTGCGATTTCCTGACCAATATAATTTAAGCGGGATCAGTCCCCGAGCCTGACCGTTTGAAATCGTAGCCGTGCCAAAATCAACCGTTTTGTTCACAGTTTCACCATTCTTGATGGTGATCTGAAAACTCTTATATTTTGCATTGTTGGCAGGAGAAAAACCTTTGGGAACCGCTGTGACATACACCTTATAACGCCCGGTTAAAGTCTCAGGAAATTTGATACTGGCTGGCAGTAAATGGATCCTAGGCTCGTGCTCATTAAACCCATAGCTATGATAAATCCATTTGTTCGTGTCAGGATCAGTCATATATATAGCAATTCTTGAGGGAGTTCCTTTGGCGGCACCCGTTAACTTTAACGTGCCAGTAATGGCATAGAACTCGACATCTTTCTTAAACACATTTGCCTCGCCAAGCTTGACTCCACGAAACCATATGGGCTGCAATTGTTTGTTCTTGCTTGTCACTTCGACATCAAAAGTCCCCGGTTTCAGGTTGATCTTCCGGGTGCTGTGACTTGTATTTACATCCTTATCAAAAAGAACCTTGCCATCGGCGGCATTCCGTATTTTGATATGCCCATCTACAGGCTTACCGTGCTCGGACAGGCTGATTTTAAAATGGGACATATGATTCATCTTGTTCATAGA
>CAZDJY010000038.1:0-11397 GCA_964505835.1 uncultured Zetaproteobacteria bacterium
TGGTGCCGAAGACTGGACTCGAACCAGCACGGATTTCTCCACCACCCCCTCAAGATGGCGTGTCTACCAATTCCACCACTTCGGCATTGTGCCGGGGCAATGCGATCACCCCGTCAACAAACTTTGTTTACTCAGCCGCCGGCAATGAGTCAGCCGGTGCATCGCTCTTCAGCTTCGACGGATCAAAACCTTGCGGTGCGCTCTGGGCCGGAGCCTGCTGCTGTACCGGAGCAACGGCATGATCGACAACTGAACCAGCCTGCTGTTGCGAGAAAAATGCCAGCGTCAGGCTGGTCAGCATGAAGGTGGCCGCCAGTCCGCCGGTCAGTTTCCCCAGAAATGAGCCGGAGCCGCGGCTGCCAAACAGAGTCTGAGCGCCACCGCCGCCGAAGGATACGCCCATATCAGCGCCCTGGCCGCGCTGAATCAGCACCACGCCAATCAGCAGCAGTGCGACAATCACATGCACGACAATAATAATGGTAGTCATTCTTTCTTTCTCCTCAGCTCACTACACGAGCAGCGGCTTCAACAATCTGCATAAACGATTCGGCTTTCAGGCTGGCGCCGCCAACCAGTGCACCCTCCACACCGTCGCATGCCATCAGATCCTCAGCATTTCCGGCATTCACACTGCCGCCGTACAACACGCGGCAATCCTTACCCAAACGCTGCAGCTCCTGGTGAATAAACGCATGCGTCTCCACCACCATATCCGGCGTCGCCGTTTTGCCTGTGCCAATAGCCCAGACCGGCTCATAGGCAATCGTCAGCGGCAACGACGTATCGATACCCGCGAGAATCGCCAACTGCGATTTCAGCACCTCGTTCGTCTTGCCAGCTTCGCGATCTTCCAGATGCTCGCCAATGCAAAGAATCGGCTCAAGACCGGCTTCCCATGCGGCATCCATCTTGTGCCGGATCGCCTCATGGCTTTCGCCCATAATATCGCGACGCTCGGAATGGCCGAGGATCACATAATGACAGCCGGCATCGCGCAGCATCATCGGCGATATCGAGCCTGTAAACGCGCCTTTCGGCTCGTAATACACATTCTGTGCGCCCAGTTGCACGCCCTTATCATTCAGCGGCTTGGACAGAGGATGCAGCAGGGTGAACGGCGGCATCAGGGCTACTTCAACATGTTCCGGAGCAGGATTTTCGTGCAATTCGCCAATGAAATCCATGGCTTCCGCCAGAACTCCGTTCATTTTCCAGTTGCCGGCAATCAGGCAGCGCATCGAATCAGTCATCCTTCCCCCTCCCTTATAAGTACATTCCTACATGCAAAATGGGCGCGAAGTGTAAAAAAATGCCGTTATAAAGCAAGGGAAAAGAGGCCCGACAAGATTATCATCGCCTTTGACCGGCGGGTGACTAGGATTGCGGCTTCATGCAAGCGACTCAGCCCATAGCGAAAAAGGCCCTCGGCCAGCATTTCCTCAGGGATCAACAGGCCATCCGACGCATTATCGGAGCCATACCCGAAGGGGCATCCGTGCTCGAGATCGGCCCTGGCCCCGGCGCCATTACCGAGGCGCTGCTGGCGCATGCCGGCAA
Source organism: uncultured Zetaproteobacteria bacterium (assembly GCA_964505835.1). Lineage (GTDB taxonomy): Bacteria > Pseudomonadota > Zetaproteobacteria > Mariprofundales > Mariprofundaceae > JAJRVH01. The sequence goes on from CAZDJY010000038.1 coordinate 1,561, forward strand.
GCTAGCCGTCATTGAAATGGATGATCGTTTTGCCGCCCACTGGCAACAGCACAGCGAAGGCAATGCCAGGCTGTCGGTCATTCATGGCGATGTCATGGCTGAGCTTGAGCCCGCTGTCGCTGAGCTGCAACCCGACTGGATTGCCGGCAACCTGCCATACAACCTGAGCGGCCCGCTGACAGCCAAACTGGCCGGACTCGAACTAACCGGCGGCATGGTGCTGATGTATCAGCGCGAAGTAGCCGAGCGCATTGCAGCGGATCCCGGCAGCAAGATTTACGGCGGACTATCGGTACTGGCCCGCCATTTTTATGATGTCAAACGCCTGCTGACTCTGCCTCCGGGCGCTTTTGTGCCGCCGCCCAAGGTGCATTCGGCCGTCATTCTCCTCACCCCGCACGGGCGTACGCCACCATGCCCTTATGCCGACCTGCAACGCACGGTACGCAAGGGTTTTGCCCATCGACGTAAAACCATCAGCAATAATTTCCGGGGTTCTGTCAGTCCCGAACAATTTGAAGCCATCGACATCGATCCGAAGACGCGTCCGGAACAACTGGACTATCCGGCATGGGCCCGCATCACAGCAGTTTATGCGAGGGTCATCGTTTAACCGGTGATACGGTAGATCGGCTCCACATCGTCAGTGCTTGTCTTGCTGACATTCAAATCATGCAGAATGCCGTCCTTCAAACGGTATATCCAGCCGTGCAGGGTCACGCGCTGACCCCGAGCCCAGGCATTCTGGACGATGCGCGTATGGCTCAGGTTCTCGACCTGCCGGATGACATTGAATTCGCATAATTTGTCGAACTGATCGTGCTCCGAGCAGTGGACCAAATCATCGTGGTGTTTGGTGTAGATATCACGGATGCAGCGAATCCAGTTATCGACGATGCCAAAATGCTGCGGTTCCATCGCCGCGTGTACTCCCCCACAGTCGTAATGACCGGATACAATAATATGCTCCACACCGAGCACATCGATCGCATATTGCACCGCCGACAAGGTATTCAGGTCTGTATGGATGACCTGATTGGCGACATTGCGGTGTACAAATACCTCGCCAGCCTCCAGGCCGACGATTTCATTGGCCGGAATACGTGAATCCGAACAACCGATCCACATATATTTCGGCTTTTGCTGGCCAGAAAGATGAGAAAAATAATCGGGTTGCTGGCGGATACGTTCGGCAGCCCAGTTACGATTGTTCTGAAGTAACTCTTCAGGTTCGGGCACTAGTGACCCCTTGCCAAGGGCATGCCATTACCTGCAGGGCACGCCTTGCCTTGGCACTTTGGGGCACCTCTGATGGTATGCTCTTCTACGGGATAGGACACTAACCCTCCTGATGCAGCCAGCCATCGAGTTCACCCTTGCGCTCCAGCGCATACAGCTCGTCACATCCACCGACATGGCGATCCCCTATAAAAATCTGCGGGATCGTGCGTGACCCATTGGCACGCTTGAGCATTTCCTCGCGCTTGTCGCTTTGGCGCTGCACATTGTACTCGGTAAACTCGACACCTTTTTTCTTCAGCAAGGATTTTGCTCGCATGCAATACGGACAGAAATCGCCTGAATAAACTTCTACATGATTATCAATTGTTGCCATGTGCCTCACCCTAACCATCAGATTTTGTACGTGCCAGTGATAGCACGTGCACCGGCAGGCCGGTGCGCTTTGCAGCCCGCGCCGCATAATGCAGCGTCGCACCGCTGGTCTGGATATCGTCCACGATCCAGAGGCGTTCGATATCGCTCAGCGGCTGCCGGACACTCAGATAGTCGTCGTCCAGAGCAAATGCCTTACACAGGTTATGCCAGCGCTTATGTCCCGACAAAGACGACTGCCTGGGCTGCTCGCCGATGCGTCGCAGGATACGCCAGTCCGAACCGCATCCGGCCGCAGTCGCCAGCCAATTGCTCAGATGTGCGGCATGGTGCTGGCCGCTACGCCGCATCCGCGAGATCGGCATCGGCACGGGTAGCAGCAGATCGTTTGTCCTGAGCAGCTTGCGTAGCCGTGGGGTAGCCGCTTCAACCAACCAGCGCAGCGCCGCAGCATGGCCACCCAGTTTCCAGTCCAGAATCGCCTGGCGCACGGGTCCGTGATAGACATACAGACTTGTGGTGCTCACCTGAGCCGGAGGCTTATGCAGACAACGCCCGCAAAGGCCTTCGCCCATGCCTTCCGGCATCTCACGCCCGCAACGCGGACAGCCAGGCAAGGGCCAGACCCGGATCTCGGCATAGCAGGAAGGACAGCAACCCCCATCAGGTAGTGGTGCCTGGCAAAACAGGCAAACGGGCGGAAACAACATCGCCTTCAGCTGCTCGTAAACCCGAATGGCCGGTTTGGTTGACAGTCTGCCCATGCAGACCAGCATGCCGAACATGTCCGATTCACGCAATTGGTTCGTGCCTGTCACTGCTGCCCGCAAGCGTCGCTTTAGCGTCTCGACCCGCCATGGAAACATGATTGAGGTTGATGGCCGATTACTGGTTAATTTTGCTTCCAACGATTATCTGGGCCTCAGTTTTCACCCCAACGTCAAGCAGGCCGCCATCAACAGCATCAAAACGCGCGGTGTAGGCAGCGGCGCATCCAGACTGGTATCGGGTGACGATCCTTCCATACATGCGCTGGAACATGCCCTGGCAGACTGGAAAGGCTACGAAGCATGCCTGATTACAGGCTCCGGCATGCTGGCCAATATCGGGCTACTGCAAGCCCTGGCTGATCGGCATAGCCACATCTTTTCCGACAGGCTCAATCATGCGTCGCTGGTCGACGGCGCGCGTCTCTCAGGCGCGGTGCAGCATCGTTTCGCCCACTGCGATATGGACGGGCTTGCCTCCATGCTGGCCAAACATCAGGCAAGGCAGCGTATCATTGTCTCGGACGGAGTATTCAGCATGGATGGCGATTGCGCCGATGTGCAGCGCCTACTGACATTGGCCGAGACACACGATGCACTGCTGCTGGTCGATGATGCGCACGGCATCGGCACCATCAGGGATGGCCGAGGTCTGGTCGGGGCGGCCGGCATTCAGGGGCATGAGCGTTTGATCGAGGTCGGTACATTCGGCAAGGCCTTCGGCAGCTACGGGGCCTTCATTCTCGGTAGTAGCGAACTGATCGAAGGCCTGCGCCAACGCCAGCGCACGATGATTTATTCCACCGCCCTGCCGCCTGCTGTGATTGCCGCAGCCAATGCAGCACTGGCGCTAATCCGGCAGAGCAAGCTGCTCAATCAGTTGCATAAAAATATTGCCCACTTCCGAAGTCTGGCTACAGACCTGCCGTTGATGGATTCACAGACCGCGATTCAACCCCTGTTGATCGGTGAAGATGCTGCAGCCTTACAGGCATCGGAAGTCCTGCGCGATGCTGGATTCTTCGTGCCTGCCATTCGCCCGCCTACCGTTCCCGAAGGCACGGCGCGGCTGCGCATCACCTTATCCGCAGCCCACGACGAGAAACAGATCGATGACCTGTGTGCGGCTCTGAGGCAACTGGTATGACCGATATGCTGTTTATTCACGGCTGGGGCCAATCGACCAGAGTCTGGTTTAACCAACAGCAACACTTCGCCAGTGCCAGTTTTATCAATCTGCCGGGCCACGGCGGAGCACCGGATGCCGCTGCTGTAGGAGATACAGCAACGTCATGGCTGGACATGCTGGAAGCCCGGCTACCCGAAGAGCCATGCATCCTGATCGGATGGTCGCTGGGCGGCATGCTGGCGATGCAGCTGGCCCATAGCAGGCCTGAAAGGATCGCCGGCCTGGTGCTGGTCGGCAGCACCCCGTGTTTCACCCGTAAAGCAGACTGGCAACACGGCTGCGATGCCGTAACCTTTTCTGCTTTCGAGCAAGCCATCAGAGCGCCGGAGAAAGCAAGACAGCGAGCTTTAAGCCGTTTTTTTGCACTGATGTTGCACGGCGATGAATTATCACGCCGGGCGTTTAATGAGCTTGCTCAGCGGGCTGTGGACCGACATCATCCGGCAAGCCCGGCAGGACTGACGCAAGGCCTGTCGCTGCTGACCGGGATGGACCTGCGTTCCATGCTCAGACAAATCACCGTGCCAACCCTGGTGATGCACGGCGAGCAGGATGCAATCGTGCCGCTGGCGGCCGGACGTGAACTGGCCGAGCAGATAAAACAGGCCGACTGGCATGGTTTTGCCGGCTGCGGCCACGCCCCCTTTCTGAGTCAGCCACAACAATTCAACGATACCCTGGAGGGATGGTGCCAGAAGCTATAATCAACACACCGCTAGCCGCATGAGCAAGGCAAGCCATATTCATCGCGCCGCAGTGCGCCGCGCATTTTCCAATGCCGCCGTCAGCTACGATGCTCACGCCGTTTTACAGCGCGAGATCGGCCAGCGTCTGCTGTCGCATCTGTCGTTTACTAAAATAACGCCGAAGAATATCCTCGATATCGGCTGCGGCACCGGATACTTCACCCGCCTGCTAAGAGGAAAGTTCAAGCGCTCCCGTATCACCGCCCTCGATTTATCTGAGGCGATGCTGCAACACACCCGCCAAAGCCATGCCCGTCGCCTGCCGTGGCATGGTCGACATCAGCATTGTGCCGGGGATGCCGCAGCCCTGCCATTCAGGGACGGCAGTTTCGATCTGATTACCTCGAATCTGGCCATGCAATGGGTTGCCGAACCTGAACAGATGCTGGCCGAAATGCGCCGTGTCCTGGCTCCAGGCGGCCTGATGCTGTTTTCCACCTTCGGTCGTCGGACATTGGGTGAGTTGCGCCAGTCGCTGGCTTCGATCCGGCCCGAACGCGCCGGCCATGTTCTGCCCTTTCCGGATGTGACCAGCCTCGGCGATGCTCTGATGCGCCTGCCGGTTGAAATGTCGGTCACCGATAGCGATCTGTTTACCCTCACCTACCCCGATACGCTTAGTCTGGTACGTGAGTTGAAAGGACTCGGTGCTTCGGCTGCTGCCATCCGGGGTCGGAGCAGCGGCTTGTACGGCCCCTCCCTGATTAAACGCCTGAACCAGACGTACGGCGAACAACATCGGGATGAAGACGGGCGTATCCGGGCCACCTTTGAAGCACTGTACGGACAGGCCTGGTATAAAGAGCCTGGCTATGAGCACAAGCCGGGCAATATCCCCATTCAGGTCGCCGGGCAACCGCCCGCATGAACCGACGTATTTTCATCACCGGCACCGATACCGGTGTCGGTAAAACCTGGCTGACGACTCAGGCGATAAATTCGCTGCTGGATGCCGGCATCCATGCGCGCGCCGTGAAGCCTCTGGCCTGCGGTCTGGATGCGAACGGGATGAACGAGGACGTCAGCCTGCTTTTGGAGGCGCAGCAACTGAGCGACCCCGATGCCATTGCCTGCTACCGCTTCAGCATGCCCGCAGCCCCCGCCCAGGCAGCCGCGGCAGAAGGGCGCTCGGTCGATAAGCATGCTTTACTGACTTGGTGCGACCAAGCCTGTGCCCCGTTCGACATCAGCCTGATCGAAGGGGTAGGCGGCCTGATGGTACCGCTTACAGACAACTATCTGGTCAGCCACTGGCTGGCGGACATGAAGGACTGCGAGGTATGGCTGGTCGCCGCCGCCCGGCTCGGGGCTATCAATCATACCCTGTTAACATTGGCTGCGCTTAAATCGCTGGGGCGACCCCCGTCCCATATTTTCATTAATGCGACCAGCGCGGCGGATGATGCATGGCTGCAACCCACAGCTTGTGCCATTTTACCGCATATTGATAAATCCGGTAAAATTCATACACTTAGGCACAAGATGCATCTAAATTTCGCGGCCTTGCTTGCTTCCTGAGCTGCTGCGAGCCGGGAGTGGACCCATTCATATGAATGTCCTGCTGATTGATGACGAAGAGAATATGCAGTCCATCATGGCTGCATTTCTGAAGCGCTATGGTGACCAGCATGACATGCAGGTGGAAATCAAGGCGCTGTTCGATCCGGTTCAGGGACTGTTTGAAATTACCAGCAACGGCGATCATTACGACCTGTTTCTGCTTGATGTGCGCCTGCCGAAACTCACCGGCGACGAAATCTATCAGAGTATCACGCATGTGAATCCTGAATTGCTCGATAAGGTCCTTTTCATCACCGGCTACCGTGAGGATCTGGATGCCCGCTTCCCCGAGCATTCGTTGAAGATTCTTGATAAGCCCTTTCGCTATGCCCAGCTGGAAGCGCAGATCGACGCCATTCTCAAGGCCTGACACAGGGCCCAGGTAGCCCCTGCAGCTATTCTTTCGTTATAACGCCGTCCGAACCGAAGGCCAGAAGCACTGCCAACATCGGGCCACCTGAATTGATACGCCCGTCGACGACCCACTGCATCGCTTCCCGGCGCGGCAACCAAAAGCAGCGAATATCCTCCTGCTCATGATCAACGCCTCCGCCGTCTCCAATCGGTTTGCTCTTGTCCACCAATCCCAGATATAGATCGATGCGCTCCGACGAGCCGCCTGGGGTGGAATAATAACGGCCCAGGTGTCGGATATCATAGGGCCGATAGCCAGCCTCTTCCTCGGCTTCACGGACTGTAGCCTCCTCAGCGGATTCCCCTTTATCGATCATGCCGGCGACCACCTCAATCAGCCATGCCTGATCTGCGCGCACCGCCGGTCCAATGCGAAACTGCTCAATCAGCAGCACCTCATCGACCTTTGGGTCGTACAGTAAAACCGCCGCAGCATCGCCACGCTCCAGATGTTCGCGCACGATATGTTGCTCGCCGCCGTCAAAGCGCTGATGCGTGAGCACATAGCGATCCAGATGAAAAAAACCTCGATATAACGGCTCCTTTTCCTCTAGCGAATAGTCCATATCGATACCCCGTCACACGCCAGCAGCGCGATTGCAAAATTCTCCCTTCGCGGGAGGGCAACATGAATGCTACACTAAGGCGCATGAAGATTCTGGTGGTAGAAGACGAAGAACGTGTAGCGCATTTCATTCAGAAGGGTCTGAAAGAGGAAGGCCACGCTGTCGATGTATCCTACGACGGCGAAGACGGCGAGTTTCTGGCCGAAATCAACGATTATGACCTGATTATTCTGGATTTGATGCTGCCCAAGAAAAACGGCATCAATGTATGTCGCGAGCTACGAGCCAGCGGTGTGGTCACGCCGGTGCTGATGCTGACGGCGCGCGATTCGGTGGAAGACAAGGTGCGCGGGCTCGATGCCGGAGCTGATGACTACCTGCCCAAGCCGTTTGCCTTTGAAGAACTGCTGGCCCGGGTGCGGGCCCTGCTCAGACGGCAGTCGGAAAGCAAAACACCGACCCTGACGCTGGCCGATCTGGAGCTTGATCCGATCAGCCGCCGGGTCACACGCAATGGCAAAGCCATTCGCCTGACGACCAAGGAATATGCGCTGCTCGAATATCTGATGCGCAATGCCGGCAAGGTATTGTCGCGTACGCTGATCGGTGAGCATGTCTGGGACATGAATTTCGATCCTGAAAGCAATGTCATTGATGTGTACATCAGCCATCTGCGCGCCAAGATCGACAAGGGCTTTGAACCGCCTCTGTTGCATACGCTTCGCGGGCAGGGTTACCTGCTCAGCGATGATGCTCCGCCCGCCTGAGGCCGGCTCTGGCTTCCAGTTTCTCCGGCTTCGGCCTTCTGCGTCGCTCCATACTGCTGCGTACCTTTCGCGGGCGGCTGGCACTACTCTATGTAACGCTCGAGTTCGGCATCATCCTACTGGCTGCGGTGCTGCTCTACGTGGCTCTGTCGCAACGCGTTTATCAGGATGTGGATGAACAACTTTCCGAGCAGGCCACATCACTTGCCAAGGAACTGGAAAACTCCCCGTTTTATTTCTGGACCGGCCACCTGACCAGTTTTGCCAATCATTACCCCGGCTCCATCCAGCTCATTGCTTCCAACGGCACGGTTGTTTTCCGCTCCGACCGTTCATTGATCAACCGCGGCGGCAATGATGTAAGCCGGGCTCTGGCCAAGGCCTTCGGCAATGATCAAACGTCCTTTGCCGCTACCGAATCTCTGCTGCAGCGCGACAACCTGCGCGTCATTGCGATGCCGATTCACCGCGGCGGACAGACTGTGGCCGTGTTACTGCTCGGGCACAGTACTGGCGATATCCGTTCCGTCTTCAATCTGCTGTATCTGCTCGGCGGCATCATGGGCATCATCTCCATCTTCATCTCCGCCATGGCCGGTTATTATATGGCCAAGAAAGCCTTGCAGCCGCTGGAGGATATTACCTCGACCGCCCGCGCCGTCGCCGCCGGTGATCTGTCCCGCCGTCTGACGTCAAAATCCCAGGATCGCGAGATACGCGTGCTGATGCAGGTGCTGAACAAGATGTTCGCCGACCTGGAAACCAGTTTCCAGTCCCAGAAACGCTTCACTGCCGACGCCTCGCACGAGCTGCGCCTGCCGCTGACCATACTCAAGGGTGAGATCGAGGTCGCTCTCAGGCACCCGCGCACGGCAGAAGAATATGAGGAAATCCTGCGCCAGCAGCTGGAGACCATTGACCGCATGCAGCGCATCGTCAACGACCTGCTGACACTGGCGCGTGCTGATGCTGGCCAGTTCGAACTGGTCCAGAGCGAGGTTGATCTGTCGTTGCTGTTACAGGAGGTCGGCCAACAGCACCTGATCCTGTTCGACAGCCAACATGTACGCCTGGATATGGATATCGAGGACGGGCTGCTGGTCATGGGCGATGGCAGCATGCTGGAGCGAACAGTGATGAATCTGCTCAACAATGCTTTCAAGCATGCACCGGAAAACTCCTGTATCCATTTGCATGCGCGGGCGGTGGATTATTCAGCCATTGTATCGGTGAGCGATGAAGGAGCAGGCATCTCCGAGGAACAGCAGCAACATCTGTTCGACCGGTTTTTCCGCGCTGACGATGCACGCTGCCGCAAGGAAGGGGAGGGAGCCGGCCTCGGCCTGGCCATCTGCAAACGCATTGTCGATGCGCATGGCGGCGATATCTGGGTGAAAAGCGAGCAGGGGGAAGGGGCTGAATTCTTTGTTCGACTGCCTCTGGCCGGACCGAATCCGAGCCATCAGGATCGTTTACAGGGCCTGTTACAGGAAAACAAACCGGCCTGACCCGGCAGATGATCAGACCTTGTTCCAGATCACCCGCCGTCCGGAAACAGTAAATCCCTGCTCGACCATACGCTTTAAGGTAGCCGGATAAAGCTTGTGTTCCTCGATCTGGATGCGCGCATGCAGACTGTCTCGACTATCCTCATCCAGCACCGGCACCACGGCCTGAGCCAGGATGGGGCCGCCGTCCAGCACCTCGTCCACCAAATGCACAGTACAGCCGCTCACTTTCACGCCATACTCCAGCGCATCGCGTACGCCGTCAGCGCCTGTAAAGGCCGGCAACAGGGCAGGGTGGATGTTGATGATACGGCCAGCAAAACGCCGCACAAAGGCGGAGGACAGAATCCGCATATAACCTGCCAGCACAATCCATTGACAGCCCGCCGCCTCAATCGCCTCTGCACAGGCCGCATCAAAGGCGGCGCGGTCAGCATAGTCCTTCGGATTGATATATTGCACTCTGGCAACACCGGCTGCGCGGGCAATATCGAGTGCCCCGGCATCGGCCTTGTCGGAGATGACCAGATCCACTTGCACCGGGCATTCGCCAGCTGCCACCGCATCCAGAATAAGCTGCAAATTGCTACCCTTGCCCGATGCCATGACGGCGATTGATGCTATACTCATATCGAATTCCCGTACGTCAGATTTAAGGAAGCTCTGAAAAAGTCAGAGCTTCCGCGCAGGCCATGGATGGCCTGCC
>CAZDJY010000039.1:0-10896 GCA_964505835.1 uncultured Zetaproteobacteria bacterium
ATCCCCTGTCATCCATCCAGGAAAAATCAGCGGCTTGGGCCGGCAGGGTAATGAACATTATGACGGCAAACATCATGGCCTTATTCAACATGAAATCCTCCTGTGATCCCGTTTGGTCGAAAGAGCGGAGCAAATCTTGCACGGGTCATTAAAGTTGCATCAAGAACACATCTATGACAACGTTGACCTATGCGTAAATGGACTGCGTGTAGCATCATATTGACCTTGCTGGCGATTACCAGCATGCCCATGCTTTCGCTGGCTGGCTGCGATATGCCGGGCATGCAAGCCTCAACGATAGAGAATATGACCGGCGATGATATCGACTGCTTTATCGAATGCGCTTGCAAATTCGAGAGTCATCTGGATTCTCTGCCGCACCAGTTGGCCCCGCACGCGCTGGATAACACTCAGGCGACATGTGGACCTTCTTCGATGGCTCTGACGCCTGCAGGAGAATCGCCGCTTGTAGGTATCTTATTACGCATTCCCGTTCCTCCACCTGAATCCCTGATTTCCTGAATCTCAATCCATCTTTTTGATGGCAATGGCCTGCTCGCTTGGCGGATACAGGCATTGCATGTGCCGGATCATTCCTGCATCCGGCATCAGGAAAACACAGGAGAATTCACGATGAACATAAAACAATATTCGGCCGTGCTGCTGGCAGGTGTCGCGCTGCTGGCTATACCGCAGCAGGCGGATGCCTATATCGGTCTTTGTTGCGGCAAATGCGGCGGCAATATGCCGATGAGCATCCCCGGCGGGGGCATACCGGAAACGCATGAGTTTCGCATCAAGCTGCAACCGTCATTCATGTATATGTCCGGGCTTCGAGCGGGCAGCAGTGATGTGAATGTGGACGGTGTGCTCGGCATGCCGGCGACGGGTAAATACATGGCCGCTCCAACCGCAATGGATATGAGCATGCTCAACCTCGCTGTCGGCTATAGTTTCACTGACGATTTTTTCGCCGGTGTGATGGGCATGTACACCGATAATCGGATGGACATGCAATTTAACAGCATGATGAAGAGCATGACGGGCCAGTCAGGCTATACGATGAAATCCAAAGGTATGATGGATACCATGCTGATGACCAAATATCGTCTGTACGCCGACGATCCGCTGATTCCATCGTCCGAAGCGTCGTTGTTTGCAGGCTTGTCGATGCCGACCGGGTCCATTGACGAGCGAAATGCAACGCACCCGCTGGCTATGCGTAAAACGGAACTTCTGCCCTATGGTATGCAGTTGGGTTCGGGCACATGGGACCCGATACTCGGTATCCTTTATCAGCGTACTACCTCGCCTTGGTGGTGGGGCTTTGATGCGCGTTATACGGCCCGTAGCGGCACCAATAAGCGCGGCTACAGACTTGGCGACCGTGGCCAGCTGGATGCTTATCTGATGTACCAGCCGCATGTGGCATGGGTGCTGTACGGGGCATTAAACGGCGATTGGCAGGACAATATCCATGGCGAGGCCGATGAAGCCATCACGGGCGCTTCGGGCAGGGCTGCTAAAAACAACCCGAACTCCCCCTATATGACGCCCTTGTGGGATCCGGCCAATAGCGGCAAAACACAGCTGTTTACGACGTTGGGCGTGCAATGGCAGCCAGTGCCTTTGCATATTGTCGATGTCGGCGTGCAACTACCTGTGTATCAGCGTTTGAATGGTCTGCAACTGAAGGATAAATGGCGGCTGATGCTGACCTGGTATGTGGAAATACCAACCAGCAAGAGCGTGCGTTCGTTATCCCATTCTCCGGCTGATGCCGCGCTCGGATTTTAGGAGGCTCTGATGAAGGTAATGATGATATTTTTAAGCTTGATGCTTGCAGCGCCGTCCATTGGCACAGCAGCAGCTGCTATGGATATTCCTGATAGAGGCACTGTGGCCGCGAAGCTATATGCTGAGCAATGCAGCGCATGCCATAGCCTGCCCCATCCCGGGCGACTTGACTGGCAGCACTGGCGATCCATGCTACGCGTCATGAAACACAGGATGGATGAGAGGGGTATGAGCATGCCCGATGCCGATTGGCGACGGATTGCCGCTTACCTCAAAGCCCATGCTCGCTAGGCTTTTACTTTTGGCATATTTGTGTCTGCCGACCGGGGCCGTTGCGGCCCCGGTTATGCAGACCGCTGAGCAGATCATGCGGGACTTTGGTGTTCAGTTGCCAAAGCAGAGAAAGCCGGCACCGGATTTCACGCTGCCGGGGCTTGCTGGAGGAGAGGTACGTCTGTCCGACTACCGCGGCAAGCTGGTACTGCTTCATTTTTGGGCGACCTGGTGTATTCCGTGTCGTCAGGAAATGCCATGGTTGCACGCCATGGAGAAAACAATGCCTGCCAGTGAATTTCGCATGATCTGCGTGAATGTGGATCGAGGCAGCCGTGAATTGGTTCGCTCGTTCATTGAAGAGGTCAGTCCATCCTTTCATACGCTTCTTGATCCGGAGGGTTTGGTGCGCAATCGCTATGCCGTGCGTGGCTTGCCGACGACGTATCTGATTGGGCCGGATGGCACCATGATGGGCCGCATGATCGGAGAACGGGACTGGACCTCTGAAGCAGCACAGCACATGCTCAATTTCCTGCTGGGGGAGCATGACAGTCATCCATGATGGATTCCGGCATGGCTAAAGCTCGATGGTCTGGATACGATCGGAAGGTGGTAGATTCAGAAATGATGACTTTGTACAAAGCCATCATCGCGGCCATGGACGGCGCGCAAATCAATAGCTTGCAATGCAAGTGATTGATTTGTAAGGAAAGTGAAAACCGCGATTTTTGCTTTCCGGAAGTAACAAGGCCATGGGTGGACTTGTTACGACTTTATCAGGAAAGACAGATTCAGATAACAGGGGTGAAGCATGAAACAGCTTGTTTGGATGATGGTGGTCGGATTGCTAGCGGCTTGCAGCTCGCAATCGAGCGAGAATATTGCCATGAAACAGTTGCAATTATTGCTGGTAGAGGCGACTTCAATGGCTGTCCTGCCTGAGAAACAAGCGCAGGAAAAGGCGGCGGTATTTGCCAGGCGTGCCATGTCGGGGCCGGAGATGAACGCCATGCACCACGGCGAGGAAGCGCCGCCGGCCATGCAGAGAACCCATGCCTTGGGTGATGCGGTGTTTGCGCTGCTTGAGGCCAAGGCAGGGGGAGCAGATGACAGATTATGGAACTCCCGTGTTTTGTTCGCCAGTCAGGCTGCCTGGTTGCGGCTAACCGGCAGTATGCAGGGTGATGCATTAGGCCGGTTTAGTTACTCGCAGGGGCGCCAGTTGGCAGCGACTCAGTTTATGCATGACTCAGCTACTCAGGCCAAGGCAGATGCGGCGGCCAAATCACCTTATGCCAAGGCTGCAGCGGAGCTTGTGAAAAAATTGAATGCGTTGGCTGTCCGTTTTTAAGGGCAGGCAATATTTGACCGGCCTTCAGGCTATCTCCAGCATCGCCGCGATCACAATATGAAGAGAGATAAAACCGCAGGGAGATAGACCATGGGTTCGTTTTTTGGCCGACTGAAGAAGGGTTTGTCGCGCAGCCGGGAAGGGCTGTCGCAGATGCTGCCGGGCCGCAATGTTGAGGCGTTGTCCGATGCCGAATGGATGGATATCGAAGATGCTCTGATCATGGCGGATTGTGGTGCGGCCCTTTCCGAGGCTTTGATCGCCAAGGCGCGCAAACGCCGGGGTGGCTCGATCGAGGCATTGAAAGAGGCGATGTTGACCATGTTGCCCGAGCCGAAACCCGTAGCTATGGCCGAGCGCGGGCCGTTTTTTTTATTGGTTGTCGGCGTCAATGGGACGGGCAAAACAACGACCATCGGCAAACTGGCAACGATGTTTCGTCAACAGGGGAAATCGGTGCTGGTCGGTGCCGGAGATACGTTTCGTGCTGCTGCGGTCGAACAACTGGCCGTCTGGGTCGAACGGGCTGGCGCCGATCTGGTGCGACAGCATGAGGGCGCCGATCCCGCAGCCGTTGCCTTTGATACGATACAGCGCGGTGTCGCCAGAAACTACGATGTGGTGATTGTCGATACAGCCGGCCGGGTGCAGACGGATAAAGGTTTGATGGATGAGCTGGCCAAGGTGCGCCGGGTAATTGCCAAGGCCTGTCCTGAGGCTCCGCATGAGGTCTGGCAGGTAGTCGATGGGGGTACGGGGCAGAATGCCGTTGTACAGGTTGAGAGGTTTCGAGAGGTCGCCGGTACAAGCGGGTTGATTGTCACCAAACTCGACGGTTCGTCCAAGGGCGGCATTGTGCTGCAGCTGGCACATCATTTTTCCTTGCCGATTCGCTATGTCGGGGTAGGGGAAACACTGGAGGATCTGATGTCGTTTGACGGCGAAGACTTTGTTAATGGACTGTTGCCGGTCGAACATGCGGAAAAAACCGGGCCCTGATGGTTCGAATAAAGCATTATCTGTCGATATGTGCTACAAATAGCCCTATGCGCAAAACAGGTATGCAATCTCCTCTGAGCCTGATCAGTACCATGATGGTGATGATTTTTATGGCCGAGGCCCTTGTGATGCTGCTATTTAGTGTAGCCGGCTACGAAATTACCATCAGCGAAGGGCTGATGGATGCGACCTTGTTATCGTTGATGATTGCGCCGGGCATGTATGTTGTGCTCTTTAAGCCGATGCGCGAGCAACAGAGCCAGATTCTGCGCAGCAAGCAGTGGCTCAGGGATATCACTGACCACCTTCCCGAAGCCTTGGTAAGTATTGATGAAAACGGTATTGTGAAGTCGTTTAATCCGGCTGCAGAAGCAATGTTCGGCCTTCCGGCGAAGGGTGTGATCGGCCATTCCGTCAACATGTTGATGAGTGACGAGGAGGCGCGTGAACATGATCGCCATATGCGTCACTATATGAAGACAGGTGAATCGGCGGTTCTCGGCCATATCCGCGAGCTTGAGGCGAAGCGCAGCAATGGCGAGATGTTCCCTATTGAACTGCAGGTGCGCGAATTAAAATCGAACCAACAGATCTATTTCATCGGCATGATCCGCGATATTAGCGACAGGCGTAGCGAGGACTTACGCCAGGAACGGGTCAAGGAGCGTATCGAGCGGGCCCAAAGACTGGAATCGCTGGGCGTTCTGGCCGGCGGTATCGCCCATGATTTCAATAATATCCTCTCGTCCATGCTGGGGAATGCTGAACTCTTACGCATTGATCTGGGCGCTCTGGATGAGGATGCAGAAAACTGCATGCAGAATATCGAAACGGGCTGTAATCATGCGGCCGATTTATGTCGACAGATGCTTGCCTATGCCGGCAAGGGCCGCTATGTCATCGAATCGGTCAATATCTCCGAACTGGTTTTGGGCATGCAAAAGCTGATCCATGTTTCGGTACCGAAATCGATTGTCGTGCATAAGGAACTGCCCGACAAGCCCCCCCTGATTCATGCCGATATCGCGCAAATGGAACAGGTCGTGCTGAATCTGTTGACCAATGCCGCCGAGGCGATCGGGGATGAGGACGGGGAGATTCGTTTGTCTACCGGGGTTCAAACGCTGACGGAAAAAGAAATGCATGCTTTTGAGGGTGCTGAATCCATGCAGCCCGGGGACTTTGTTTATCTGCAGGTGCAGGACTCCGGCTGCGGTATCCGGCCTGAGGATATGGCGCATCTTTTCGAACCGTTCTTTACGACCAAATTCACCGGGCGCGGGCTGGGCATGAGCGCTATCCTCGGCATCCTCCGTTCGCATGGCGGTGGCATCCATATTGATACGGTTCCTGATGAAGGAACGACAATTCGTGTGTTGATGCCGGCTCAGGCCGAAGCGGTTGCCAAACCGATGGTTCAATCAAGTACCAAGGGTCAGGGTGATTGGAAGGGTTCAGGTGCGGTTCTGGTGGTGGATGACGAGATGCAGCTTCGAGATATGGCCAGCAAGATGCTCACCCGCATGGGTTTTGAACCGCATGTCGCCGAAGATGGCAGTCAGGCCCTGAACCTGCTGGCTGAGAGGAACGGTGCATTCTCTGTCGTGCTGCTTGATCTGACCATGCCTGGTCTTTCGGGGGTGGACGTATTAAACCAGATTCGTGCCCTATATCCTGATTTAAAGGTGATTATTTCGACGGGTTACGGTGAACAGGCGTTGGTGGATCATTTTAAAACGACCAAACCGGATGGCTTTGTCGCCAAACCTTATCGTTATCAACAATTGGTGGAGGCGATGCTCAAAACACTGGGCTAAGCTCCGGCTGACACTTGGCATGATCGCTACAGCACGCTTGCAGCAATGGCGTCGGCCATGGGTAAACCCTCCTCGCTTAGTCGGATGCCGACATCGTCCACCTCAAGCATCCCGCGCATGTACCATGGCTGCAGTTGATCGGCAAAACGTTGCCAGGCATCGGAGTGAAAACGATGTCTGAAGCAGGATCGATCTACACCCGCTGCCCTTCTCAGCCCCAGCCATACGGCTTCGGCTGCTGCCTGCTCCACGCTCAGTGTCTCTGAGTTGTTGATGGAAGATCCGCTATCAGATGCTTCCGATGCGTAGCGTTCGGGCGTACGAATATTGCTGTAGCGGGCTGTACCGCTTGAATCTGTCGTCCATTTCCCGGCCGCGCCCGCACCGATGCCGATATAATCGTGATACAGCCAGTAGCCATCATTATGGAGACAGGCTTTACCGGGGCGCGAGAAATTCGATATTTCATAAGCCTGGTAACCGGCCAGCTTGAGCTGGCTCCGTGTTTGCCGGAAAAAAGAGAGGGACAGTTCGTCATCGGGCAACGGATAGGGCTTGTTGGCGTGGCTGGCAGCCAGCCGGGTGTGAGGCTCCACAGTCAGTTGATAACAGGACAGATGTTCGGGCGCGAGGTCTATTGCTGCTTGCAATGTATCCAGCCATGAGGACAGGGGTTGATCGGCCAGGCCGTACATCAGGTCAAGATTGATGTTGTCAAATCCTGCATCGCGGCCGGTTTGATAGGCTGCGAGTGACTGCTGGCCACTATGGATCCGCTCCAGCCATTTCAGCTCCGCATCATTCAGACTTTGCATGCCGATCGACAGGCGGTTGATGCCGGCCTGTCGATAGCCCTCGAAATGTCCAGTATCGACGGTACCCGGGTTGGCTTCGAGGGTAATTTCGGCGTCGTTATCCAGAACAAACAGGTTTTTCGCAGTCCGGATCACCGAGGCGATCAATGATGGTGGGGCCAGCGAGGGTGTACCGCCGCCGAAAAAAATGCTGCTGACGGGTCTATCCTTAAACGGGGTGGTGCTCGCCCAATGCGTCAGTTCAGCAATCAGACTGTTGCCATAGCCCTGCCAGTCCGGCGCTTTTCGCTCGTGCGAGTTAAAGTCGCAATAATGACATTTGTGGACACAAAAAGGGATATGCACATACAGATGTAGCGGATCGGGTGTGCTCAGGGGCTGCATACGGGGCAGCTTATTTCAGGACGACTTCGTAGTGATCCGGAGCGAAGTCCTCATCGCTCTGCAAGGTAATTTCCTTGTTCAGGAAATGCTCAAGTTGTTCGATGCCTTCGCTTTCCTCGCCCAAAAGCAGGTCGATGATGGATGGGTGGGCAATGACCATCAGCTTCTCGCAGGGGTAAGCGCGTGATTCGGCAACGACTTCCCGGAACAGTTGGTAGCAGATGGTGGTCGGGCTTTTGCTGTAGCCGATACTCAGACAATGACTGCATTCGGTCAGCAGGATACGGCCGAGAGAGTCGCGGGTGCGTTTGCGGGTCATTTCCACAAGCCCGAGTTCCGACAGTTGAACGATGTGGGTCTTGGCCTTGTCACGCGCCAATGCTTCCTTGAGCACCTCCATCAGCGTCTGCTTGTTTTCATCTTCTTCCATATCGATGAAATCGACGACGATGATGCCACCGAGATTGCGCAGACGCAGTTGATGGACGATTTCATGCACAGCTTCAAGGTTGGTCTTGAAGCCCGTTTCTTCCATGTTGCGCGAACCGACAAAGGAGCCCGAGTTCACATCCACGGCAATAAGTGCTTCGGTCTGATCGATGACCAGATGGCCGCCGGATTTCAGTGGCACCCTCCGTTGCAGGGCGCGTTCGATTTCCGTTTCTACACCATAAACATCGAAGATGGGACGATTGCCGGGATAATAGTACAGTTTTTTTGCCACCTCGGGCATGAACCGGCGGGCGAACTTCTTCATGCTGTCATAGGCTTCGCGCGAATCGATATGGATCTTCTGCACTTCGTCATCGACGTAATCGCGCATCACACGCAGATACAGATTCAGTTCTTTGTGAATCATCGAGCCTGGGGCGGCATTTTTGCTACGTTTTTCAATATCGGCCCACAGGCGTAGCAGAAAATCGAGGTCCTGGCGCATCTCCGTCTCACTGCGGCCTTCAGCAACGGTGCGGATAATGATGCCGCCCTGCTTAGGGTGAAGCGTTTCACCAATGGCCAGCAGTCGTGCCCGCTCGGTCTGATCTTCAAGGCGGCGGGCGATGCCGACATGATCAAGACTCGGCAGATAGACAAGATAGCGCCCTGCCAATCCGATCTGGGTGGTCAGTCTGGGTCCCTTTGACGAAATCGGTTCGCGGGAAACCTGAACGATCTGCTCCTGACCTTCGCGGATCAGGCTGGCGATGGGCGGGGCCTGACGGCGGCCGGATGTTTCTTCGGCCTGCTGCTCCCTGTCGCTCTCATCCTGATTCTCATCCATGTTCGGCAGTTCGGGTTCGGGTTTTTCCTGACTGACAATATCCCCGGCATACAGAAAGCCGGCCTTTTCCATGCCTATATCCACAAATGCAGCCTGAATGCCTGGCAGCACGCGCTGGACCCGGCCTTTGTATATATTTCCTTTTAAGCCGCGCTCGCGTTCTCTCTCGATATACAATTCTTCTGCCTGGCCATTCTCGATGCGGGCGATGCGTGTCTCAAACGGGGCAACATTGACCAGTAGTTCAACACTCATATGGATTGCTCCGTGGCGGGGGTTGTTTGGGGCTTCGTAAGCCTGTTCAGCATGGTCAGTGTTTCTTTCATTGGCAGACCGATCACGTTGTCGAGCGGGCCTTCAATGGATTCGATAAAGCTGGCTGCACCACCCTGGATGGCATAGGCACCGGCCTTGTCGAGCACCTCGTTATGCGCCAGATATGTGCTAATCTCCTGCGCATCCAGCGAGCGAAAGCGTACCTTTGTTTGTACCGTTTGCTGCTCAACCAGTGTGCCCATACGCACGCAAACACCCGTAAATACCCAGTGCTCGATGCCGGAAATGGCGCGCAGCATGGCTGCTGCTTCTTCGAGATCCCCGGGTTGGCCGAGAATGGTGTCGCCCATGGCAACCAGCGTGTCGGCCGAAATCACGGGATGTGCATTCTCCTTGCAGGCCAGTGACTTGTCCCGGCACAGACGGGTAACGAGTTGATGTACGGATTCGCCTGAATGCTGTGATTCATCGACATGCGCCGGGCAAACCTCAACGGTAAGTCCTGCACTCTGCAGCAGCATCAGACGGCGGGGTGATTTCGAGGCAAGGACAACATGCATGGGCGTATCATAGCTGCTCAACCGGTCACTGTAGAGGGTCAATGCTTGACCCGACAGGCCGCAGCTTTACGATGCTGGCATCGTGAATAAGTCAGCCAATCCATTGATTCAGGCCCAGCAGATATGCGAGGCCGATATGCAGCGCGTGAATGCCTGCATTCATGAGAATCTGCAATCCGATATCATGATGATTCCGGCCATAGGTCACTATATCGTCAACAGCGGTGGCAAGCGTTTCAGACCGCTGCTTTGCCTGCTGTCGGCACGCCTGTTCGGATATCAGGGTGATCGGCATATTCCTTTGTCGGTGGTGGTTGAGTTTATTCATACCGCATCGCTGCTGCACGATGATGTCGTCGATTCATCCGATCAGCGTCGTGGTGCGCCGTCGGCCAATGGCGTCTGGGGCAATCAGGCCAGCGTACTGGTCGGCGACTACCTGTTTTCCCGATCCTTTCAGATGATGGTGAAGGATGGTGATCTCGGCATGTTGAAGCTGATGAGCGATGTCACCAATGCACTGGCGGAAGGTGAGGTGCTGCAGTTGTCGCGCACCTTCCATCTGGAGATGACCGAGGGTGAGTGTCTTGAGGTGATCGAACGCAAAACGGCAGTATTGTTCAAAGCGGCAGCCGAGGTGGGTGCTTGTGCCGCCGATCAGGATGCGCAAACGGTGGCGCAGATGGCCGAATACGGTATGTGTCTCGGGGTTGCATTTCAGTTGATGGATGATGCGCTGGATTATCTGGCCGAGGCTGAAACGGCTGGCAAGCCTGTCGGCCACGATCTGGAGGAGGGTAAGATCACCCTGCCGCTGATCTATGCCATGCAGGGCGATGCCGAACTGCGGCAACGGGTGGAAGATATCTCCGAACGTGGTGCTTATGCCGAAGAGAGCGAGCGGGACTGGGTGCGCCAGCGTGTAGCAGCGCAGCATGGCGCCGATCATGCGATGGGTCGGGCCAGAGACTATGCCGAGCGCGCCAAGAAATTGTTGCCGGAACATGGGGATGTAAAGATTCGCGAACTGCTGGCCGAACTGGCCGATTTTTCTGCACGACGGCCGTACTGATATTTTGCGCTGGCCTTGCATAGCATGAGTTGCAAGGCGGGACACATCCTTTTATGATGCGCGCCCTTCCGTTAAATGGCTGAGGGCTTTGACACATTCAGGGTGTCATTGTGGAATTATTTCGGGGTGTGGCGCAGCCTGGTAGCGCGTACCGTTCGGGACGGTAAGGTCGGAGGTTCGAACCCTCTCACCCCGACCATTTCTTCTTTTTTTATTTCATTTCTTCCGGCTTTAATGAGCGAGCTCGGTCACATCTTTATGTTTTTAACT
>CAZDJY010000040.1:0-10797 GCA_964505835.1 uncultured Zetaproteobacteria bacterium
CCCATGCCTCGATACACACACGGCGGAGCTGTTGTGCGAGTTGCTCACCTGCTTTCTCCGCCAGGCGAGCCTCAGCCTCGGACTCCGGGGTTACTGGATCGGGCCGGCAGAGAATCCGCGGGTGGGCGGGGTTTGCGTGGCGGTTTCCCAAACCCATTTGCCCGTTTTCCCCCGCCTGTAGGGCCAGCTGAATAACCTCGCGATCACGTGCTTCACCAGCCACGATAATATCCGGAGCCTCGCGCAGTGCATCGTTCAGACCCTGGGCATATGTAAGTACATCGCGCCCCAGTTCCCGCTGGCTTACCGTGCCCTTATAATGCGTGCTATAGCGATACTCGATCGGATCTTCCAGGGTCACCGCATGAATCGACCGTTGCTGAATGACATGGTTGAGCATGGCGGCCAGCGTGGTGGATTTACCAGATCCTGTCGCTCCGGCCATAATCACCAGGCCATTCTTATAGTTGGCTACCTCGCGGATGACTGGCGGCAGATGCAGTTCATCGAAGCCGGGGATCTTTTGCGGGATCAGGCGGGCCACAATGCCGAAATTATCATTGGTTTTTAGCACATGCATACGAAAATGTGCCACGTTCTCGAGTGAATAATGGAAATCAAAATTGTGAATGGATTCGATATCGGGCGTGTCCGGTACATGCCGGCTGATATGCTGGATCATCTCTATGACCTGATCGCGCGTTTGTTCCGCCACCTTGTCGGGAGATACTGTGACGATCGAGCCGTCAATACGCATGCGTACGCGATCCCCGGTCCGGACCAATAGATCCGAAGCCCGATGTTTGTTGGCTGCCAGCAGCAGGTCGTCGATTAAATGCCAGTCAGCCATCAGATGCTCAAGCCTCCGCCATCACTGCCGCCCGTCAGGTGGTCAATATTGACGCGATCGCTGTCGTTACCCTCCAGCTTCGCCATCTTGATCTGTAGACGCAGATCATTGACGGCATCGGCATGACGCATGGCTTCATCCTCGGATATTTTTCCATCCTTCCATAATTTCAGCAGATGCTGATCGAAAGTCTGCATGCCGTAATTCTTGCCGGCAGCCATGGCTTCCTTGATTTCGGTGATTTCCCATTTGCTGATCAGATCAGCGATACGCGGAGTGTTAATCAAAATTTCTATGGCTGGCAGCCGCTTATCATCAGGTGTTTTGATCAGACGCTGGGATAAAATGGCTTTCAGATTAAGGGCAAGGTTGAGGCTGACCTGCGGGTGCGATTCTTCAGGAAAGAAATTCATGACACGTTCCAGAGCCTGATTGGCATTATTGGCATGCAATGTCGCCATGCAAAGATGGCCTGTTTCGGCAAATTCAAGAGCATGCTCCATGGTTTCACGATCACGGATTTCTCCAATCAGGATAACATCAGGGGCCTGACGTAATGTGTTTTTTAATGCGGCTTGATATTCGTGCGTATCGGTTCCCACCTCTCGCTGGGTGATCACGCATTTCTTGTGCTCGTGCACAAATTCAATCGGATCCTCAATGGTAATGATATGCCCGGCCTGATTGGAGTTGCGCCAATTAATCATAGCGGCCAGTGAAGTTGATTTACCGCAGCCCGTGGCGCCGACCATGATAACCAGGCCGCGCTTGACCATGGATATATCATTGAAAGGCTGAGGCAGGCCGAGTTCCTCAATCGTGGGAACGACCGTCTTGATCTGGCGAATAACCATACCGATGTGGCCACGCTGGCGGAAGATATTTACACGAAAACGACCGAGATCGGGGTAGGCGAGGGCAAGGTTCATTTCATAATCGGCAGAGAACGTAGCCCGTTGCTTCTCGCTCATGGTCGAGTTGGCCAGTTGCTCACACTGAACGGCATTCAGTGGAGGTTGCTTAACGGGATAGACCACGCTGTTGATGCGATAGGCAGGCGGCATACCGGCCGTGATATACAGATCCGAAGCATCCTTCTTAACCATGACCATCAACAATTGTTTGATGGACAATTTCTGTGGTTCGTTAGCGCTCATGCATCAATCCCCCTTTGAAGGCTTACCGTATCAGATTGTACCGCCGCCAAACAGCTTCTTGTTGTTGGCTTTTTCAAGAGCAGCCTGCTGGGCGATTTTACGTGATTTGACCAGTTGTTGAAGATTGCTGTCCAGAGTCTGCATGCCTTCGCGCTGTGCGGTTTGCATCACGGTAACCATCTGCGGCACCTTGTTTTCCCTGATCAGGTTACGAATGGCCGGAGTACCGAGCATGATTTCATGGGCAGCAACTCGGCCCGTGCCGTCGGCCGTTTTGAGCAAGGTTTGCGAAATAACGGCAGTCAGGGATTCGGACAGCATGGATCGCA
Source organism: uncultured Zetaproteobacteria bacterium (assembly GCA_964505835.1). Classification (GTDB taxonomy): domain Bacteria; phylum Pseudomonadota; class Zetaproteobacteria; order Mariprofundales; family Mariprofundaceae; genus JAJRVH01. The sequence continues at coordinate 2,337 of CAZDJY010000040.1, forward strand.
CCATATCCTTTTCGGCAGCTGGGAATACATCAATCACACGATCGATGGTTTTTGGCGCCGATGAGGTATGCAGGGTGGCAAACACCATGTGGCCGGTCTCCGCAGCTGTCAGGGCCAGGCGAATACTTTCAAGATCGCGCAATTCGCCTACCAGGATGACATCCGGATCCTCGCGCATGGCACTGCGCAGAGCATTGGCAAAGGAGTGGGTATGCGGCCCTAGTTCGCGCTGAGACACCAGTGAGCTTTTAGAGCGGTGTACGAACTCGATCGGGTCTTCAATAGTCAGGATATGGCCGCGCTCCGCCTCGTTTCGGTAATCGACCATGGCGGCCAGGGTTGTTGATTTACCCGAACCTGTCGGGCCGGTCACCAGACACAGGCCGCGCGGCGTCATGGCAATATCACTGAACACCTCAGGTGTTTTAAGTTGTTCGAGTGTAAAAACCTCATTCGGAATCACACGGAAGGCGGCACTCATGCCACGGTTCTGCATGAATGCATTGACACGGAAACGGGCAATATCGCCGAGCGAAAACGAGAAATCGAGTTCGAGATGTTCCTCGAATAATTTACGCTGCGTATCGTTCATGATGTCGTAGACCATGGCCTGCACTTCGCGTGCCTCGATATCGGGCATCTTGATGCGTGTCATGTCGCCGTGGATACGAATCAGAGGCGGCTCACCGGATGAAACATGCAAATCCGAGGCGTTATTCTTGACCGTAAATGCCAATAGTTCCGAAACGTCCATTCAATCCTCCCAACGACTGTCGAACATGTGCCCGTCGGACGTGCACTTATGCTTAGCATAGGAGCCGATGCCCTGGCCTGCAAGCCCCCGGATGATTGTTTGCTTAGGGAAGGTGATTTTCTGGCTTATTTGCCAGTCTGATGGAACGGTTCAAAGATCCCCCGCATGGACGCATTCATGAGTATCATGCCCGAGCTATCTACGATTAATGCGGCTGAACCAGACTTATCCAATTCGCTGAGCCCGGAACTACCCTGGACAAACAATGCCGTACTCCAGGCATCCGCCTGCGCAGCCAGATCAGCCATCACTGTAGCGCTTTGACTGGCGCTTGCCGGCCAGCCGGTTTTAGGATCGAGGATATGATGATAACGCCGCCCGTCGTGGATGAAGTAACGCTCATAATCACCTGAAGTCACAATGCTGATGTCACCCGTTAGCTTCAACGTGCCCAAAACCTGTCCCTTGTGACGTGGATGCCTCAGCCCGATCTTCCAGGGCTTGCCGCGATGAGAGCCAATCAGGCGGATGTCACCACCGGCATTGATGATGGCGTTGCGAATACCATGTTTTTTCAGAATGCTGATGCCGCGATCTATGCCATAGCCCTTGGCTATGGCACCGAAATCAAGCATGCAATTGGCATCGCTGCGGACCCAGTCATGCCCAATCGAGCGAATGCAGGAGCGGGAAGGCCGGGCTCGCTGGATGGCTGATTCGGACGGCGGGGCGCCTGGGCTTGATTCGCCCGAAAAACCCCATAGAAGATTGAGCTTTCCAAGTGCGGGATTGAAAGCGCCGTTGCTTTGTTTTTGCACTGCCAGAGATGCGGCCAACAGCTGTGCGACTTCGGCTGGCAGAGGGACAGGTGTGCCCGGAACGGATGCATTGAAGGCCTTGACCGAATTCTGAACATTTCCATAAATCGTGAAGGCATCTTCAATGCGTTGCATTTCTGCTGCCGCGTCTGCGATAGCCTGTTGGGCAGCGGAGGTATCGTCATCAGCGATGGTGAATTCGACCAGTGTACCCATGATAAAACGGGTTTCGTGAACGTCAGTATTTGATGAGCAGGCGGACAGAAGTAACAGTAGTGAAAGCATCAGGCGCATGACTTCGCATTGTTACCGCAAGGCCTGTGTTGGCAAGCATTGATGGACATTAGCCTGCCGGCTATGACAAAGCCTTGCGGTTTGATGAAAATACCCGATAATTTCGCTCGGGTATTATATCTGCCCAAGTGAGGTGAACAAATGACAGTGGTATTGACCGAAGCAGCTGCAACCAAGGTGCAAGGCCTGCTTGAGAATGAGCAGAATGATGCTTTGAACCTGCGCGTATTCGTGTCCGGCGGCGGCTGCTCGGGCTTCCAGTACGGCTTTACCTTCGATGATCAGATCAAGGATAATGATACGGTTGTTGAAAGCTGCGGCGTGAAACTGCTGGTTGATCAAATGAGCCTGGACCTTTTGAAAGGGGCCGAGATTGATTATCAGACCTCGATTCAGGGTGAATCCTTTGTCATTCGCAATCCGAATGCAGCATCGACCTGCGGTTGCGGGAAGTCTTTTACGCCCGGTGAAAGCGGCGCTGGTTGTGCCAACGCGGGTTATTGATGCATCGGGCTTTTTTCTGTTACGGAGCCTCTGGCTCCGTTTTTTTTACCCATATAAACATCCTCTGTGTAGGATAGCGCCATGTATGCTCTTGAGGTCAACGGCTTCCATAAGGTTTATGATAATGAATCGGGGCGTAAAACGGCGCTGGCTGATGTATCACTGAAGGTTCCGCGCGGCAGTTTTTATGCGCTGCTGGGGCCGAACGGCGCTGGCAAGAGTACACTGATCAACATCCTTGCCGACATTGTGAGGCCGAGTGGCGGTAGCGCCACATTACTGGGCCATGATCTGTTTTCCGAGCGGGCATGGTGTAAACGACACATGGGTGTGGTGCCGCAGGAAATTGCCTTCGATCCTTTTTTTACGCCCCGCGAAGTCCTGCATTTCACTTCCGGTCTGTTCGGATGTGAGCCGGATGATGACTGGATCGACGAGCTTTTTGAACGACTGGAATTAAGCGAACATAGTGCCAAGAACACCCGGCAACTCTCCGGCGGTATGCGTCGTCGCTTGCTGGTGGCACAGGCTCTGGTGCATAAGCCGCAACTGGTGATCCTTGATGAGCCTACTGCAGGTGTGGATGTTGAGCTGCGCCGTCGCCTGTGGAGCTTTATGCGCGAATTGAATGCAAAAGGGACGACCATCCTGCTTACCACGCACTATCTTGATGAGGCGGAGGAGCTATGCGATCAGGTGGCAATTATTGATCACGGCAAACTGCTGACCGCCCAGCCCATGCAGCAGTTGATGCGTCAGGTCGCTTCCTCGCATCTGTGGCTGCAGTATAACAAGGATATTAAATTAACAGCGGAGGATCAGGCGGCACTGGCCGATTTCGAACCACGCCTCAGTGATGACGGGATATGTCTGAGCTTGTCATCCGATCTTGAACAACAACGCAGCAGTACCTTTCACACCGCCTATGAGGCGGCAGTGGCGCGTTTTGGGCCGCCGCTTGATGCCGGGGTGCGTAAGGAAGATCTGGAAGACGTGTTTCTGCGTCTGACAGGTAAACATCGGGATGACGTATGCAATCCATGAATTTACTCGGGGCTAAAACCCTGTTTCTGCGCGAGGTGCGTCGCTTTTTAAAGGTAAAAATGCAGACCATTGTCACGCCTGCACTGACGGCCTTTCTGTATCTGATTATCTTCCGCTATGCGATCGGTGATCGTCATGTTCCCGGGATGCAGGTGGATTATTTTACCTTTCTGGTGCCAGGTCTGGCAATGATGGCCATGTTGCAGAATGCCTTTGCCAACACCTCAAGCTCGATGATCATGGGCAAGGTGATGGGTATGCAGATCTATCTGCTGATGGCGCCACTTTCGGCGCTGGAGGTGGTTTCGGCTTTTCTGCTGGCTGCGGTGGTTCGCGCTGTGATTGTGGCTACTGTATTTCTGGCCGTGTTGATGCCGTTTGTCGATATCAGCATGCAGCATCTCGCTCTGATTGCCGTGTACGGCGTGTGCGGTTCGATGATTATGGGCGGTCTCGGTCTGATCGGCGGCATGTGGGCCAAGGATTTCGATAATGTTGCCATGGTGACCAACTTCATCATTCTGCCGCTTACCTTTCTGTCCGGTGTCTTTTATTCAGTGAAGCAACTGCCGGAACTGTGGCAGCAGGTTAACCATGCCAATCCGTTCTTTTACCTGATTGACGGCTTCCGCTACGGTTTTCTCGGCGTCGGCGATACGGATCCCTGGGCCTCGATGGCGATCGTGATCGGTTCGGCTGCTACGACCTTTTTTGTTTGCTGGTATCTCTGGCGTATTGGCTGGCGCATGAAGGACTGACGATGGCCATTAGTTCAAAAAGCAAAGCAAAACGCAAAACATCGGCCTGGTTTCAGCGCCACGCCAATGATCCACACGTCAAACGCGCCCAAAAGGAGGGCAAGCGCTCGCGCGCAGCCTTCAAACTGACTGAAATCCTCGATCAGCATGCCCTGAAGCTGAAACCTGATGCAGTGGTGGTTGATCTCGGTTGCGCCCCGGGTTCATGGAGTGTTGAAATCGACAAGCGTCTCGGTCCGAAGGGGCTGCTGGTCGGTATTGATTTACTGCCGCTGCAGGCTGTCGGACGCGCTGTTATCATTCAGGGCGATTTCGATTCGCCGGAAGGGCAGGCCGAGCTTGAACAGGCATTGAACGGTCGGGCCGTTGATCTGGTGCTTTCCGATATGGCGCCGGAAATGAGCGGTAACAAGCTGGTCGACCAAATGCGCATGATTGGACTCAACGAAATGACATTGCATTTTGCCAGGCAATACCTGAAGCCCGGCGGCGACGTGCTGATGAAGACCTTTATGGGCGAGGGCTATGATGCTTTTCGCCGCGAACTGGGCATGAGCTTTAGCAAAATCAAGAATATTAAACCCGCGGCGAGTCGTAAAACATCAGCCGAGTTTTTTCTGCTCGGACTGAATTTCAAAGGATATCCTTAATCTTCCAACGCCCCGCCAGTTTCCGGGGTAATCATCATCCCCTTGTTAAGTTTCCTCTGTATGCTATAAACCCAAAGTCAAATCGATCTATTTAGAGGTGTAGATGTCTTATGCTGATGTGAATGGCTTGCGCATGGCCTATGTCCGGGAGGGCACAGGAACGCCGTTGTTACTGGTGCACGGCATTACCACTTACTCACGTATCTGGCGTAATGTGATGCCTGCGCTGGCCGCGCATTATGATGTGATTGCCGTGGACCTCATCGGCTGCGGCGATTCCGACAAACCGTTGGATATACCTTACAGTCTCAAGGCGCATGCCGGATATCTGGCTGATTTCATGCAATCTCTCGGGATCGAGAAATATCATTATGTCGGCCATGACCTGGGCGGCGGAATCGGCCAGATTATGGCAGTGCAGCAGGCCGAATCCCTGCTCAGCCTGAGTCTGGTGAACAGTGTGGCCTATAATTTCTGGCCGGTGCAGCCGATTACGGCCATGCGAATTCCCATTATCCGCCAGCTATTGATGTCGGCTTGCGATCTGGGCGCGTTCAGATTACTTCTCGGCCGCACTATTCTGCACCGCCAGTATATCACCGATACACTGATCAATGACTATTGGCGTCCATTATCCTCGGATGAAGGACGCAAGGCCTTTCTGCATTTTGCCAAATGCCTCGACAGTAATGATCTGATGGAGATTGCCGATCAGCTTGCCGATATGTCCTTGCCGGTACTGATTGTGCGGGGTGATGCCGACCCTTTCCTGCCTGCTATGATAGCCGAGAAATTGCATGCTGAGATTCCGGGTAGCCGGCTGGAGCGTATTGCCAGCGCCAGCCATTATCTGCAGGAGGATGAACCGGGTTGGCTGTCGGACACCCTGCTGGATTTTCTGGGTCAGGTATGAATCAGGCTTCTGATACGCGCATCCGGGAGCTTGAAAGCCGGCTACAGCAACTGGAAGCGGAGAATGAGCAGTTGCTTGAGCGGGCCGAGGATTCCCAGTTGCTCGGGCAGATTTCTGAAGCGATTGCTGAGCAAAACAGTATCGAAAAAATTCTTTTGGTGGCTTTGGAAAAGATTTCTTTACTCAAGGATATCCCTGTCTGTCTGGCGCTTAAGCCAGACGCTGGCACCCACAGGATTTTCGTCGGCTATTATTCATACTCACGCGACACCGCTGCAGAGCAATGCGTATCTCTACCAGAGGATATGCAGCGGGAATTGAGAAATAATGGGACACTTTTCCATGGGGATGCGGCCTTTGATTTGGGTCAAATGCTGCTTCTCCCAGAAGGCCTTACAGCCGAAGCATCTCTCTGTATTTTCCATACCAGCGATATCTTTGCCGATATGATCTTCGTTTTTTGTCTTGCTGATGCAAATGATGCTGATCGTCTAAAGGGGATGAGCGCGCTGCTGCAACGGCTGACCGAGATGCTCATCCATTCCGCCGAACGCTTGTTGATGATGGAAACACTGCAGCAGGTAAATGTCGAACTGGATCGTAAGGTCGAGCAGCGCACCCACGATTTGCAGGACAGCGAAAACCGTTTTCGACAACTTGTCGATCAGGCTCCGGATAGCATTTTCCTGATTGGTGATGATAGTGAGATCGTGAATGCCAACCTGACGGCCGCGCAAATGCTGGGCTATGAGCATGATGCACTGATTGGCATGCATGTGCCGGATATTGATGTCACCTTTACCCGTGAAGGTATTGCACGCCTTAATCAGGGTGTCGAGCAGAACGGTTCGATCACCATTGAGGGTATCCACCAACGCAAGGACGGTTCAACCTTTCCGGTTGAGATTCATGTGTCGCGCATTATGTACGGCGATCAATCAAGAATTCTGGCTATGGCTCGTGACATTAGTGAGCGAAAGAAAGCGGAATCGACGATTCTTCTGCATCAACGGGCCATGGATGCTGCCTCAGACGGTATCGTGATATCCGATGCCACCAGTCCTGAGATGCCCATTATTTACTGCAATAAGGCTGCACAATCGATCACCGGCTATTCGGTAGAGGAGATTGTCGGGCGCAATTGCCGTTTCCTTCAGAAAGGCGAATCGGATCAGCCGGAGGTGGCTATCATGCGCAGGGCGATTGAAGCGGGGCAGGGATGCTCGGTAACACTGCGTAATTATCGCAAAGACGGCAGCATGTTCTGGAACGAAGTCAGCCTGTCACCGGTGTTCGATGGTGACGGTCGCCTGATCGAATACATCGGCATTCAGTCCGATGTCACTCGCGAAAGAGAGCTTGAAGATCAGCTGGCTCAGGCCCAGAAGATGGATGCTCTCGGCACTCTGGTAGGCGGTATTGCGCATGATTTCAACAATATGCTGGCCGGCATGATGGGTAATTTGTATCTGATACAGCACGATAAGACAGCCTCGGGCGACCTCAAACAGAGGGCAGAGCGAATCAATGACTTATGCGAGCGCGCGGCAACGATGATTTCGCAAATGCTGGCCTTTGCACGCAAGAGTCATGTGGCAATGGAGGTGATGGACTTCTACGCCTTTCTTCATGAAGGGCTGGAACTGGCAAAGATGAGTATCCCGGAAAACATCGAGGTGCTGGAGGATTTTGAAGATGACAAGCAGCTGCAGGTGTACGGTGATGCCACCCGTTTGCAACAGGTGCTACTGAATCTGCTGGTCAATGCGCGCGATGCCATGGAATATGTTCAGGAACCGATGATTCACATTGATGTCCGGAACCACGGGTTGGCGGCAGGTCTGAATGAGATCTATGAAGGTCTCGGTGAGGGGCCATGGCTGGAATTGACGGTCAGCGATAATGGTTCGGGTATTCCGGCGGAAACTCTGGATAGGATATTTGAACCGTTCTATACCACCAAAGAAGTTGGCAAGGGCACAGGGCTCGGCATGTCGATGGTCTATGGCGTGGTGCAGTCGCATCAGGGTGCAATTCATATCGACAGCGAAGTAGGGCATGGCACCTGTGTCAGCATCTATCTGCCTTTGGCCGGTGGGCAATCTGTCAAGCAGGACGATAGCCAGATGAATATACAGCACGGTCAGGGGGAGACCATCCTGCTGGTGGATGATGAGGAAGTGGTGCGCATCTCGGGCAAGGAATTGCTTGAATTCCTCGGCTATGTGGTCGAGACAGCCTGCAACGGTCTCGAGGCGCTGGAGCATGAAGCACTTGGACGGACTGATCTGGTGCTGATGGATGTGGTCATGCCCAAGCTCGGTGGGGTTGAAGCGGCCAAGCAGATGCGCAAACGATATCCTGCTTTACCCATCATCTTTGCCACCGCTTATGATCGTAGTCAGGTGTTGCAGGGATTAACGGATTTTGACTATAGCCGTTCGATCACCAAACCGTTCCGGATGAAGATTCTCAGTGCAGCGCTGCATGATTTGCTAACCGGCAGGCCATCCACCTAACGAGTAAGATGCGTCGCTAGCCGGATTTATTGGCGCGGCGATTTTTGAAGAAGTCCCTCAGCAGTATCCCACAGGCTTCGGTTTCAATACCAGCCGTAATGTCAGGCTGATGGTTCAGGCGTTTGTCCGACAGCAGTTGATACAGCGATTCAACGCAGCCGGTCTTGGGATCACGGGCGCCGTATACCACGCGGCCGATGCGCGCAT
>CAZDJY010000041.1:0-10472 GCA_964505835.1 uncultured Zetaproteobacteria bacterium
GTACGGCTGAGATCGGCAGCAAAGGCTATGACCATTTTGCCTGAATCTGCATCGGAAAGAAGAACTTTGGGGGCAGGGCAGTGGCTGGCCCGCTGGTTGGCTGCGGGTCTGGGTAGCGGCTGGTTGCCAAAAGCGCCCGGCACATGGGGCAGCCTTGCAGCTTTGCCGGTGGGGTGGTTGCTGGCCGCATCTGGCGGGGTTGCCGGCCTGTTTGCAGCATCTGTGATATTGCTCCTGTTAGGTTGCGCTGTTTGCGCCGTTGTGCTCCCGAGCCTGAACGACGATGACCCGGGATGGATTGTGATTGACGAGTGGGTTGGCCAGTGGCTGGCATTGGCTTTAATCATTCTTTTCTTCGGTTTGTCGACGCTGAATCTTGCGCTGGCCTTTGTGGCCTTTCGTCTGTTTGATATTCTCAAGCCTTTCCCGATCCGCAATATCGAGCATCTGGGGCCGGCATGGTGGTCAATTATGGCAGACGATGTGGCGGCAGGGCTGATGGGTGGGGCTCTGGTGCTGGCGGGCCTGTATTCCTGGACGAGTCTGGCGTGAGTGAGATTTCAAAGGATTGCGATCTTCGTTGTAGGATAGAGGAATTGCTGTCGGCATGTCGGCAGCAAGCTCTGCTCCTGCGTACTGCCGAATCGTGCACTGCGGGCGGTATTGCCGCTGCCCTTGCTTCGGTTGCCGGCGCATCCGATGTGCTGGATCGGGGCTGGGTGGCGTATAGCAATCGGGCAAAATGCGAGGAGCTGGGGGTCGATGCAGCCCTTGTCGATGAATATGGAGCGGTGAGTCGAGAGGTCGTTGAAGCCATGGCGAGTAGCGGGGCGGTAAAGAACGATGCCAGCAACGCCGCATGCATTGCCATCAGCGGCATCGCAGGCCCCGGCGGCGGCAACGAAGACAAGCCGGTAGGCACTGTGTGGATGGCGCTGGCTATGCCCGGCAAGGATACGTTTAGCTGCTGCCATCATTTTTCCGGCGATCGCTTGCAAATCCAGGCTGCGACCATCGATCAGGCAATCAGCATCTTGCTTGAGGCCGTATCCGGCTAGGCTTGCTCTGCCAAAATCATGCTTTTGCCTTGGCGTACTGAAAAACGACAAGGACGTAGCTTTTCAGACCTTCCCTAGTCGTCTGTGAGACAGGCGATGGAGTCCAGCTGCATCGTCGGAGAAAAATCGTGAAGGCGCATGATCTGCTCGACAAAATCCTTGCGGTATTTGCCGGTATGCACGAGTGCTGTTTTCAGGCCCGCGCGATGCGCGCCGAGGATATCGGATTCAATATCGTCGCCGACCATCAGCGCCTGTTCGGGCCGGACGTCAAGCGCCTTGCAGACTCCGACAAAGAAATCGGCTGACGGTTTGCCGAGAATAGTGGCTTCTTTGCCAGTGGCATACTCGATGGCCGCAACGAAGGTGCCGAGATCGAGATGCAGGCCGTCCGGCTTCTGCCAGAAACGGTTTTTGTGCAGCGCCAGCAGCTTGGCACCGTCCATCATGTGCTGGAAGATTTCCCTTAATATCTCCGGCGGATAACCCTCACCACCGATATCACCCATGACGATGAATTCCGGATGCTCTTCATTCTCATACTTTTCATTCTCATACTCTTCAGCCTCATACACATGGGAGAAATCCTCGCGCAGCGCATCCCTGATATATAAGCGGACGGGGCTCTGGCCAATGTACGGCACGGCCAGAGCCGCCGGGGTGTAGAGATCATCCTCGGAAAGATCGATGCCGAGCCGACTCAGTTTGTCGGCAATCATGCGGCGCGACTGCGTTGTGGTATTGGTCAGACCGGCCAGCTTCAGGCCGCGTTCTCTAAGCCTGTGGATCGATGTGTCCGCACCCTCGATCATCAGATCGCCGACATACAGAACGCCGTCGAGATCAAGCAACACGGCGCGGATATTCTGCTCGGTAAACATGCTGTTATTATAGTCAATTTCCTGCTCGATGGCGCACTCGATGGCGCAAGGTTCTGCATACAGGGTGAAGATGTTACACTCCGGCAAATTTTTTGAACTGCTAGCCTGTCCGGGATATTTAAATCCGGTCGATGAAAGAAACGCTGCTGGCGATAAGGAATCACGAATGAACGAAAATGAAATTCTGGCCATGTATGAAGATGCAGGAGCCTTGCTGAACGGGCACTTCGTGCTCTCCAGCGGCCGCCATTCAGCGCGCTATCTGCAGTCTGCGCTGGTACTGATGAATATCGATAATGCCACGGCCCTGGCAAAGGAGCTGATCGACAAGGTCGATGCCAGTGACATTGAGATGGTTGTGGCGCCGGCCATTGGCGGGCTGGTGATCGGTCAGGAGGTAGCCAGGCTGCTGCACAAGCCGTTCATTTTCACTGAACGCAAGGAAGGCGTGATGCAGTTGCGTCGCGGTTTTGCGATCCCCGAAGATACGAAGCTTCTCGTTGTTGAGGACGTGATTACCACGGGTGGCTCGGTGCGTGAATGCATTGAGGTGGTACGTCGCCACGGAGGGCAACCCGTGAAGGTGCTCGCCGTTGTTGACCGGGCACCGGGAGCCGAAGATCGTTTCGATATACCGCACGAGACAGCCATTCAGCTGGATGTCGAAACCCACGCGGCGGATGACTGCCCGTTGTGCAAGGCCGGCCTGTTGCCGCCGATCAAGCCGGGCAGCCGGGGCGCTGCCTGATGGCCGATCCTGTGTTGCGTTGCTTTCCCTTCGGCGGGGTCGGCGAATTTGGCAAGAATATGATGGTTTATGCCATCGATGACGATGCGGTGATTGCCGATTGCGGCATGGGGTTTCCCGAGCCGGGCCAGCATGGCGTGGATGTGGTCGTGCCCGATATTTCGGCGCTCAATGAACTGGGGCTGAATATCCATGCCTTGCTGTTGACGCATGGCCATGAGGATCACATCGGCGGCCTGCCGTATCTGTTGCCGCAGTTGAACCTGCCGGTGTATGGCACGGACGTTACGCTGGCGCTGGTGCGCGGCAAGCTTTCCGAGGCAAACTATAAAGCTGACCTGCATACGCTTCCCGATAACGGCGACAAGGTGCAGGTCGGGCCGTTCGAGGTTGAGGGACTGCCGGTGACGCATTCGATCATGGATGCCGTGTCGCTGGCTATTCACACACGTCTTGGTGTGATTGTGCATACGGGTGATTTCAAGCTTGATTCGGCACCGATTGACGGACGCACAACTGCAATCCATCGCTTCGCCCAGCTCGGCGATCAGGGCGTGGTATTGCTGGCATCGGATTCGACCAATGCCACGCGTTCGGGATCGGGCCCTTCCGAGCGCATTGTTGGGCCGGCGCTGAAACAGGCCATATCACAGTGTTCCGGCAAGGTGATCGTGACGACTTTTGCTTCGAACATGTTTCGAATCCAGCAGATTATTGATGCGGCTGTAGCGAATGGGCGCCGGGTGGCTGTGGCCGGGCGCAGTCTGGAGAAGAATATCGGCATTACTACCGAGCTTGGACGCCTGCAGGTGCCATCCGGTTGTCTGGTGAACATTAAGCAGACCCAGGGCATTGCCGACAAGGAATTGCTCATCATCGCGACCGGTTCCCAAGGCGAATCAAGGGCTGCCGTCGCACGCCTGGCACAGGGACATTTTAAAGGCATCAACCTTGGTCATGGTGATACAGTAATTTTCTCATCCAGCAATATTCCCGGCAACGAACGCATTATTGCAGGGCTGTATAATCACATTTATCGACGCGGGGCTCGAGTAATTCATGCCCGCCAGGCGCCATTGCATGTGTCCGGACACGCTCAGGCGCATGAGTTGAAGCTGATGATCCAGTTGACCCGGCCGAAGCATTTTTACCCGGTACATGGTGAATATCGTAACCTTATCGAGCACCGTGATTTGGCGGTGGCAACCGGAGTCGATTACGATAACACTATTATTGCCGAGAACGGCCAGAGCGTGGAAGTCGATGGCAAGGGGATTCGTCCGGGGCCCGATTTTCATGCCGGAGCCGTGTTTGTCGATGGTGAAAGTCGTGACGAGATTGATGGAATCGTGCTGCGTGATCGGCGTATTCTGGCTGAGGATGGCATGATTTCAGCCACTGTGCTGCTGAGTCAGCATGAAGGACGACTACTGGATAAGCCTGAGCTTGTAGCGCGCGGCGTTTTGCACGAATCGGTGAGCGACGAGGTATTGGGAGCGGCGGCAGAGGAACTGCAGCGTTATCTGGAAGCGCTCGATAAGGAAATACTGGCTGATACCGAGGCACTGCGCGAGGAGGTTCGCCTGTCCCTGCGTCGCTGGTGCAAGCGCAATATCGGCCGCCGGCCGATGGTGTTGCCGGTCGTGGTTGCGGTTTGAGGGAAGGCCGAGTGAAATGAATATCAAGGCTCTGGCACGGGAATCCGTAGCGCTGTTACTGGCGGGCGTTGTGGCAGCGCTGGCATTGGCGCTGTTCAGTTACACCCCGGCGGATCCATCGCTGAATCACCAAACCACAGCAGTTGTCAGTAATATGGTGGGCCTGGTCGGTGCTTATTCGGCGGATTTCTTGTATCAGCTTTTCGGTTACGCGGCGTGGATATGGGCGATCCTGTTATTGTTGGTGGCGATTCGCATGGCATGGGGCAAAACACCGTACCTGGGTCATTGGACGTCGTTGTTTTGGTTGCCCTTGGTGCTGGCTATGGCAGCGCTGATGCATGCCCACCTGGGAGGTGGACTTGATATTCAGCAGCTTGCCCAGAAACCGGCCGCGGGAACCGGTGGAGCGCTGGGCGCCATGTTTGCCACAGCTCTGGTTGAGCCGTTCCATGCAGTTGGACGTGATATTCTGCTGATAACCCTGGCGATCAGCAGTCTGGTAACGGCTTCCCATTTATCTCTTGTCATGCTGGTGAAAAGGATTGCGACCTTGATCGGGCTCCTGTTACTTGCTCTGCGGCGCGTGGCTGCGAAGCTTCGCGACAAGGCATCGACACGCAAGGAGCGTCTGGAAGCACGCGAGGAGCGTCAGAAGACGCGCGAGACACGCCCGGAGCATATCGCTGAATCCGAACCGGAGGTGGCGGAACCGGCCAAGGTGGTGATCTCCAAACGTGCCAAACAGGAGCAACAGACGGAGCTGGCTCTGAAGGAGCCGAAGTCCTCATCCCGTTTCAAGCTGCCCAGCCTGAATCTGTTCAACAAGCCGAAAGCCAATCAAAAGCAACATAGTCCCGAAGCCTTGCAGGCGATGGCCCGCATGCTGGAGAAGAAACTCCTCGATTATCGTGTAGAAGGGCAGGTGGTGTCGGTGCAGCCGGGTCCGATCGTGACCCAGTTCGAATTTGAACCAGCTCCCGGGACCAAGGTCAGCCGTATTATTACCTTGCAGGATGATCTGGCACGGGCCATGGCAGCCATCAGTGTGCGCGTGGCGGGGAACATCCCGGGTAAGAATGCGATTGGCATTGAGCTGCCCAATGAATCGCGTGAAGGGGTGGTGCTGCAACAGGTGTTGGCCAGCAAGGAGTTTTCCGACAAGCGAAAGATGCTGCCGTTGGCGCTCGGTGTGGATATCGCCGGCCATCCGGTGGTCACAGATCTTGCCAGGATGCCACACCTCCTGGTGGCCGGAACGACCGGTTCGGGTAAATCGGTATCGGTTAATGCGATGATCTGCTCATTGCTGATGACGCATGGACCGGACGAATTGCGCATGATTCTGGTGGATCCGAAGATGCTGGAATTGTCAGTATATGACGATATCCCACATCTGCTGGTGCCGGTGGTGACCAACCCGCACAAGGCCGCCAAGGCTCTGGCCTGGGCGGTGTATGAAATGGAGCGCCGTTATCAACTGATGAGCGATGCCAAGGTGCGCAATCTCGATGGATACAATAAAGCTGTGGCCAGGCAGAAAGGCGATGAAGCCGAGCATCTTCCTTTCATTGTGATTGTTATCGATGAGCTTGCCGATCTGATGATGGTGGCGGGCAAGGAAGTCGAGCAGGCGATTTGTCGTATTGCCCAGAAAGCGCGCGCCGCCGGTTTGCATTTGATTCTGGCTACCCAGCGCCCGAGCGTTGATGTTATTACCGGCCTGATCAAGGCAAACCTGCCAAGCCGGATTTCGTTTCAGGTTTCGTCGAAGATCGATTCGCGCACCATTCTTGATCAGATGGGTGCCGAGCAGTTGCTGGGTGCGGGCGATAGTCTTTTCCTGTCCGGCGGCCGTGATTTGAAGCGTGTGCATGGTGCATTCGTATCGGATGGCGAGGTTATCGATTTGGTGGAGCATCTGAAGACTCAGGGCGAACCGGATTATCGTGAAGAGGTATTCGAAGCGCCGACGAGCGAGGATGAGGGTGGTGCAGGCCCGGGCAGTGAGGATCATGACGAAAAATATGATGAAGCTGTGGCGCTGGTTGTGGAAAAGGGCAGTTGCTCGGTATCCATGGTGCAGCGTTACCTGCGCATTGGTTATAACCGTGCCAGTCGCATTGTTGAAGAGATGGAACGCGAAGGCCTGGTGACCCCGCCGGGATCTGGAGGAACACGCAAGGTGCTGGCCCGTTCGGAAGCAGCAGGCGGCGGAGTGATTGAATGAAGCGGATCGTGTTAGCGATGCTTCTGTTGCTGTCGCCACAACCGGGTGCGGCCGCAGAGGATGCTTTCTTTCAGCAAAGCATGGCGAAGCTCTCTGGTCTTGCAGGCTTTCAGTGTCGGTTCGAGCAACAGATGCAGTTTTCCGATGGCGGTAGCCAGCAATACAGCGGTGAACTGGCCGTGCGCAGGCCGGGAATGTTTCGCTGGCAGTATCAGCTTCCTTATGAACAGCTTTATGTCGGTGATGGAAGTGTCATCTGGCATTACGAACCGGATCTGATGCAGGCTGAGAGGCTTGGCAATCTGGAGTCGGTGGATCCGGTTGTGATGCGGTTGTTGGATGGTCGCTTGTCGGCCATGGACATCAACATCGTCGATAAGCGCGATGAGCATGATGGGCTAAAGCATTATCAGGTGGCGCTGGAATCTACTGCGCCGGTCTGGCTGGCTTTTGCCACCGACGGGCATCTGCGTTCGATCGAGCGCAATGATGTACTGGGTAATATCAATCGTATGCTATTAAACGACTGCGCCTATATTGCGCCAAGCAAAAATCTCTTTAGTTTCTCGCCGCCGGCCGATGTGGATGTGCTCGATATGCGCTCCCAGCCCAATAAATGATCACAGGACCTGATATGACCCGATTCTGGATATTCCTCGCGCTGTTGTTTGCAGCAAGCAGCTCAGTACAGGCCGCAGGCTTTTTTCAGGCCAATCAATCGGCTGCTGCGGCCGGTGTGGCCAATGCTTTCGTGGCAACAGCCAACGATGCTTCAGCAGTGATGTATAATCCGGCCGGCCTTGCCTGGCAGGATGGCATTTCGGTGACGGCCGGCGTATTGCTTAATTACCGCGATTCATCGGTGAAACTACCTGCCGGTGTGGCGCCGAATGACGGAGTCGAGGATACCATCGGTCAGTTGTATCTTAGCTGGATGCCGCATGACGGCCGTCTCGGAGCCGCTTTTGGTTTTGCGCCGCTGTATCAAGTGAATAACACATGGGGAACTGCTTTCGGCACTGCATCAGGCGACACAAAAATCAATGTTGACCATGCCAGCTTCGATACCTTCTATGCGCTGAGCAGCACGCTGGCGATTGGCGGCGGTGCCGACTGGTATATCAACCGTGTTACGCTGACGCAGGGTGCGAATTCTTTCAAAGGCAACGACTTTGCAAGTTTTGGTGGACACTTGTCGGTGATGTGGAAACCGCGTCCGGCCTGGTCGGTGGGTGCGATGTTGCGCTCCGGGGCGAATATCAGTGTCTCCGGCAGTGCCAGCGATACGTTCAAGATGAAGCTGCCCGACAGTATCAGCGTGGGTGTGGCTCGCGATTTTGCCGATGTCTGGCGGCTTGAGGGCGATTTAAGCTGGACCCGCTGGTCTGCACTGAAGGATATGAATGTGGTGAAGGCGGGCGTCATTACTCAGCCCAATCCGTTGAATCTGAAGGATACCCTGAAAGCATCTCTCGGCCTGACCTGGACATGGCGCGAAGCCACGCAATTCCGTCTTGGTTATGCCTACGATCAGGGTGCCAACAAGAGCAATGGCTTTAATCCGGTGATTGCCGATCAGGACGGACATCAGATCAGTCTTGGTGCAGGTGGATCATTATCAGGGATGCATGTCGATCTTTCCTACAGCTATACCTATTACAGTAAAAAGACCGCGACCGGAACCTATGCCGGCACGTATCGGGATCGGCGACAGGCATTGCTATTGTCGATTTCCAAGCGGTTTGAGTAGCAGGCATCGCGTGTGACCCGGCAGGCTTCTTTTTTTGAAGATACTGCCGCAGCGGTTGATTCCGCAGTGGCTGTGCCACTTGCTTATCGGATGCGGCCCAAGGGGCTCGTCGATGTGGCCGGTCAGGAAGAATTAACCCGGCCGGATTCCTGGTTTGCGCGGATGGTAAAAGAAAAACGCGCTATTTCCTGTATCTTCTGGGGGCCTCCCGGGGTTGGTAAAACGACGCTTGCGACGGTGATGGCCGATGCGGCTGGTCTGCCGTTTGCCCAACTGTCCGCTGTTTCGGCAGGCAAGGCAGAGGTGCAGGCTGTGGTTCGGAAGGCACGGGAGGAAGGCAGAACCTGGCTGCTGTTTCTCGATGAAATTCATCGCTTTAACAAGGCTCAGCAGGACGTGCTGCTGCCCTACATCGAGGACGGGACGCTGGTGCTGGTCGGCGCCACGACCGAGAACCCTTCTTTTTCATTAAATAATGCCTTGCTGTCCCGCTGTCGGGTGATTGTGCTGAAAGCACTTGAAAGCGACGAGGTGAAACAGATTCTGCATCGGGCCTGCGAGCATCTGCAGCAGGATTACCCTGCATTCGGTATGGATGAGGCATCCTGCGAATTTCTGGCTCATGCTGCGGATGGTGATGCACGCTATGCACTCAATGCTCTGGAATCTTTGCTTGAGGCGGATGCAGGGCGTATCTGGCAAGTGGCTGATGTTAAGGCTCAGAATTTGCGGCGTTCGGCCCGTTATGACCGGGATGGGGATGCGCATTACGATCTTATCTCGGCGCTGCATAAATGCGTACGCGATTCGGATGCCGATGCGGCTATCTACTGGCTGGCGCGCATGCTTGAGGCCGGTGAAGAACCATTGTATATCATGCGTCGCCTGATTCGTATGGCCACCGAGGATATCGGTCTGGCTGACCCGAGGGCGCTTTCGGTGGCTATGGATGCGCATCGGATGTATCAGGTTCTGGGTTCGCCCGAGGGCGAGCAGGGGCTGTTTGAAACGGCTATCTATCTGGCTCTGGCTCCGAAAAGTAATGCTGCCTATACCGGCGAAAAAAGTGCCCGAAGACTGGCCCGGAAGACGCAGGATAGCGAGGTGCCGATGCATTTGCGTAACGCCCCGACCCGATTGATGCAGGAACTCGGGCATGGCAAGGGCTATCAGTATGCTCACGATGCTGCCGATGGGGTGGTAGCCCAGCAGCATTTCCCCGCAGGCGTGAATGGCGATAGGCTTTACCAACCCACCGGGCGCGGTTTTGAGAAGACCTTGCAGGAGCGGCTTGCCTGGCTGGCTGATAAACGCACTGAAAAGGAAAGGGAGTCTGAAGCATTGGAAGAATCCGGCCATGAAGGACATAAAGCATGATGCGTCAGCTATTGGCTGTGGCTGCCGGCGGGGCGCTTGGTGCGGTTCTACGCTGGTTGGCCGCCTCAGGTATCCAGCGATGGGCCGGCGGAACTTTCCCGTGGGGTACATTTGCGGTCAATGCACTGGGCAGCCTGATGCTCGGATTCTTGTTTGTCTGGTTGATAGAACGATCCAGCGCCAGTGAAGTTCTGCGGCTAGCCATCACCGTTGGCTTTTTGGGTGCATTTACAACCTTTTCGAGCTATTCACTGGAATCGGTTCGTCTGCTGCAGGAAGGGGCATTGGGCATGGCTCTGGCGAACGTATTCGGTCAGGTCGTGGTTTGCCTGATGTTGACCTGGGTCGGGGTACAGTTGGCCCGCGTTCTGTAAAAGAAACACCCGCTAAATAAAAACGCCCGCTGGAAAGCGGGCGTTTTTATTTGCAGTCGATTATTCCCGCCAGGGCAGGGCATGTCCTGTAGGCCTTGGCAAAACGGGCAGCGTGACCTTCGGCATTTCGCCGGTCAGTGTTTCGAGAAAGGCGATGATGTCTGCCACATCGCTTTCCCTGAGGCTCGTGTTGAGCTGAACGCGCGCCATGGTCCTGACTGCTTCTTCCAGAGTGGCAGCCGAGCCGTCATGAAAATACGGTGCGGTCATGGCTACGTTACGCCATGACTGGACGCGGAATACATGCTCGTCATCCGCCTTGCCGGTCACCGATTTCAGGCCGTGATCCTTGCCATAGTCGAAGCGAACAAAATCATTACTGGTGAATAGCGGTCC
>CAZDJY010000042.1:0-10041 GCA_964505835.1 uncultured Zetaproteobacteria bacterium
GATGTCGGTGTAATTCATGCCGCACCTCCATGTGCGTCACACTGCATGCGCGCCAAGGCGCGTGTGGTTTTGCTATCCTGCAAAAGCATCATCAGTGTTCCTGTGGTGCAGGTGCTACTTCATTGGCCGGTTGCACTTTGTTATTGATGATCAGCGGCGTGCCGTTCTTCAACTTCATCTGGCCGCTGGTAACCACCACATCCCCCTCTTTGATGCCACTCAGAACAGCGACCTGATCACCGCGCTTCAGCCCGGTCTTGATGAACACCTGCTCAGCAACCGGCAGGGCAGGTTTGCCATCTTTCGCCTCTGTTTTCTTGTCCCTGGCTTTCGCAGCTTCAGCCTTGGCACGGAAGACTGTTGAGCCGTAGGCATTATAGCTTACCGCTGTTTGCGGCAGGGTTAGATAACGCTCTTGTGCACCGGTTTCAATGCGCACCGTGGCGAACATTCCTGGCAACAGCTCGTCCTCGCCATTCTCCACCGTGGCCTCAACCTTCACATTGCGCGTGCCGACATTGACCCGGCTGTCGATGGCAGTGATTTCGCCCCTGAATGTATGCTCTGCAATGCTGTTGGTAGTCAGGTGTACACGCTGGCCAACCTTCAGCTTTCCCAGACTTCCCTGCGGCACATTGAAGTCGACCAGAATCGGATTGTTTGCCTGCAGGCTGACAATAGCCTGACCCTGATTCAGATACTGGCCCGGGCTAATTGCGCTTACGCCCAGCCTTCCCGCGAACGGGGCGCGAATGCTCAACTTGTCGAGCACAGCCTGCAACTGTGCCACCTGGGCTTTTTTCGCCTTCAGATCAGCTCGATCAAGATCCAGTTGCGCCTGACTAACAGCTTTCACCTTGAATTGGGCCTTATCCCGCTTGTAGGTAATCGCCGCCAACTCTGCCGCTGCCTGAGCCGCACGCAGCTGCGCCTTTTCGACCCCGGCATCCAGTTCCACCAACAGGGCATCGGCCTTCACCTTCTCCCCGGATTTGAAATGCAATTTACTGACGATTCCCGCCACCTCACTTACCACATCCACACCGTGCCGGGCACGCAATGTCCCCACCGAACGAAGCTCCGGTTGCCAGTCAGCATAGCCGGCTGTCATGCTCGTGACCGTGGCCGGAGGCAAGCCATTACCGGCCAGCCACTGCTTCATCATGTAGCCTTTGATTGTATTAAACCCGATCAATGCGGCGAAAAATATGCCGACGCAGGCCAGCATGATGAGCATACGTTTTTTCATAGTCTGTTCTCCGTTGTATTTGCGGATTCGCTGCCCGGCTCATTCCACCAGCCGCCGCCGAGCGCAAAGATCAATGCTGCCGAATCGGCCAGACGCGCAGCCGTAGCCTGCGCCAGACTGATGCTCGCCTGCTGGTATTGCTGGTTAGCTGAAAGTAAATCGAGATAGCTGGCTGCACCCGCCTGATATTGCTGCTCAATCAGCGAGCGAGTACTGGCTGCAGCCTGCTCGGCATCACGCTGCAATTGCAGGGCACGGCCATCCATCTTTAGGGCCAGTAATGCATCAGCGACGTTCTGGAAAGACTGCAATACCACTTCCCGGTAATTGGCCTGCGCCCTGTCGAGGCCTGCCACAGCTTCCCGTTTCTTGGCGCGCAACTCTCCACCGTGGAATAACGGCTGCACCAGCCCTGCGCTCAGGCCCCATACCGAGCTTCCAGCGGTAAAGAGATCAGAGGCTTTCACGCCCTCGCTACCATAGTTGCCAGTCAGGGTGATGCGCGGGTACATATTCGCCGTTGCCACGCCGACATTGGCGCTGGCTTGATGCAATAATGCTTCGGATGCAAGGATATCCGGGCGCTGGCGTACGAACTCCGATGGCAGACTAAGCGGCAGGGTTTTGGGAAGCTGCAAACCGGCCAGCGTAAAACTGGAAAGATCAGTATCGGACGGTAATTCGCCGACCAGTACATTCAGCAGGTGCCGGTTTTGCTGCAAGCTTTTTTGCAGAGTCGGCAGGGCAGTGCGTGCCCGGACCAGAGCACTGCGTTGACTCAGCACTGCTGACTGGGGCACAGCTCCCAGAGCATATTGTTTCTCAACCATGTTCATCTGAGACTGACTGTCATCAATGATTCGGCGGGTCGCCTCGATCTGGTGGCGCAACGAAGCTTCCTTCACCGCCGAAGTCACAATATTCGCAGCCAGCGTCATACGAGCGGCCTGCATCTGGTACTGTTCGTAATCCACCTGCGAACGCAGCGATTCCAGATAACGCTTGCTGGCGCCGAATAGATCCAGCCCGTAACTGGCGCTTATCGACGCATCCAGCAAGGTGAACGCAATGGCATGACCACCAAACGATGCACCGGATATCTTCTTTCTGCTGCCTGATCCACTCGCATCGATACTTGGATATAAAACCGAGCCGACCTGCGAATTCAGATTCTCCTGAACCTCGCGCAGGCGCGCTTTTGCCGCTTCGATCGTCGGGCTGTTGCTCAAGCCGTGCTCAACCAGGGCATTCAGATCTTCCGATCCAAACATCTTCCACCAGTCGGCCGGAACATCGGCACCGGCAAGCAGCTGCTGATCCGGCGATGATTCGGGTGATGGTTCAGGTAAATCAAGGGTCAACTTCAAGGCTGTATAATGATCCACTTTGGGTGCATCCGGCCGCGTGAAATCCGGGCCGACCGCACAGCCCGCCAGAGTCAGGGCACAACATAGCCAACCGGCCCTAACTGCCAGCGTCATCATGATTTCAATCCCTCATGAAGTAATTCGAGAACGGCTTGCAGCTTTTCTTCCAGCACATCCAATGCTTCGTGCATGAAGATGGGAACGCAGAAAACCAGAGTAGCCATGAAGACTGAGGCGGCGGCTCGCCTGGCAGGCATAGATCGGAATTCCCCCCGTTCAATGCCGCTTTTCACGATGGCCTCCAACTTGTCGATGGCCCGTTCATCGTAGCGCTCGATCAAGTCCTGGTGTCGCTCGGTGATCAACTGAACCAGCTCATGCAGATGTGAACCACTACAACTGAAGTTATAAGTGAAGTTTAAACGAGCACTCATATATTGCTGCAATTGTGTGAAGGCTGGTGCGGCCGGATCTACAGCCGCCTCGCAGACAGCCGATTTCTCCTCAAGCTTGCCCTCGACTCCGGCGATAGCGATCGCCTCCTTGCTATCGAAATAACGATACACATTTCCACTGCTCATGTCGCAGTCCCGGGCGATCTCGGCAATGGTGGTCTTGCAGTAGCCGTAATCGGCAAAGCGCTTCTCAGCCGCTGCAAGGATTTGTTGGCGAATTCGATCCATTTGCATGCCGATATACAAACACAAATAAATATTGAACACAAACGAAAATATTCATTATTTACTCCAATGTGTGCATTTCATCCCTACTAGCAGTCAAAGAACAGGGTTTTTACCTCGCCATTCTTCCATTCTCTGGCAGCCTGAATTATGCTCAGGCTATGAGGGGCTTGGTGGAAGCAATTCGCAGGATCGGCGTCTGGCAATGCACCGCACTGCTTGTCGTGCTGGTCGTCGTCACCTCAATCGGCCTCGACATCGTCGTACATGCCATGCTAAACGAACCGATGTTGGAGCCATTTGTATTGGCAGATACGCTGATTGCCGCATTGATCGCCACCCCCATCAGCTACACACTGCTGTACTTGCTCAATCAACTGCATAGCCAGCGGGAAGCATTACTCAAAGCGGCCGAAGACATCCATACCCTGGAAGGCTTGCTGCCCGTTTGCGCCGGCTGCAAAAAAATCCCTGCAATGGATGCGTCAGACCCAGGCTGAACAAAGCCGGAATCATGCTTCATGCCTCAGCATCCCGATTTCGATGCAGGCATCATGCAAGCGCGGCCCTTTTAGTCCCCCAGGACATCTTATAGCGCCAGAAAAAAGGGGAGCCGAAGCCCCCCCCTGATAGATACATAGTGAACGATGTCGATCAGATATGAATCGCGCGATCTTCGGAGTCGAGTACCGACTCGTGGATCATCTCGGACAGCGTCGGATGCGGGAACATATGATGGATCAGCTCCGCCTCTGTCGTTTCCAGCGTGCGCGCCAGCTGCAGCGACACGATCAGCTCGGTCGCCTCAGCACCCACGATGTGTGCACCCAGAAGTTCCCCCGTTTCAGCATGGAAGATCGTTTTGACCATCCCTTCTGTCTCAGCCAGGCCCAATGCCTTGCCGTTAGGAGCATATGCCATGCGCCCGATCTTCACAGGGATATCCTCTTCCTGACACTGTTTCTCCGTCTTGCCGCAGGAACCAACCTGGGGCTGGCAGTAGGTGCAGCCCGGCACATTACCGTAATCCACCGGATGCGGCTCCTGCCCGGCAATCGCTTCCACACAGACAATCCCTTCGTGACTGGCCACATGCGCCAGCGCGGGTGCGCCGACCACATCGCCGATCGCATAGATGCCCGGATGATCAGTGCGATACCAGTCATCTACTTCGATCTGATTGCGCTCGATCTTCATCTGCGTGCTTTCAGCACCGATGCTGTCCGTATTGCCGATCACGCCGACTGCGACCAGCACCTGATCGCCTTCGATGCTCTCTGACTTGCCTTTGCGCTCATACTCAACCACGCCCTTGCCATCGACATTCCTGGCTGAGGAAACCATGGCGCCGGTGATGACCTTGATGCCGTGCTTCTTGAAGCTGCGCTCAACCACCTTGGAAATCTCGTGATCTTCAAGAGGCAGAATCTGGTCGGCGGCCTCGATCACCGTCACCTCAGAGCCCATAGCATTGTAGAAATAGGCAAATTCCATACCGATAGCGCCCGAGCCGATCACGGTCAGCTTCTTCGGCAGCTTCGTCGGCGCCAGCGCCTGCATATAGGTGATGACTACCTTGCTATCGACTTCCATGCCCGGGAAGGCACGCGCACGCGCACCGGTTGCAACGATCACATGCTTGGCAGTCACTTCACGGCTCTCACCATCCTTCTCGACCAGCAGTTTGTTGCCGGCCTCAAATCTGGCAAAGCCTTCGATATGCTCGACCTTGTTCTTCTTGAACAGGAAGCCGATACCGTTGTTCAGCTTCTCGGAGATGCCGCGCGAACGCGCCACAGCCTGCACCAGGTCCGGCTTCGGCGTCGTCAGGCCAATGCCCAGCTCCTTGCCATTGTGTTTGATGACATTGATGATTTCCGCAGTCCTGAGAAGCGCCTTAGTCGGAATGCAGCCCCAGTTCAGGCAGATGCCACCCAGATGTTTACCCTCGACGCAGGCCACTTTCAGGCCCAGTTGGGCAGCTCGGATTGCCGCCACATAACCACCGGGACCAGCGCCAATCACAACCACATCGTATTCGCCATCGGCATTGAAAACACCGGCAGCCTTGAGCTCCAACTCGTGCTCATCATCGTCGCCAACCGCCGTGGCAGCATTGGCCAGCGTTTCCACCACCTGTTCAGTGCTGGCTGCCGGAGCTACAGGTGCCTCGGGCTCGGCTTCCGGTGCTGCAGTGCCGGAGCCTTCCGGCATATAATCGTCAGGAATCTCTTCATCGTCCTCGGCAATCACCCCGATGGGCTCACCAACCGGTACGACCGCGCCTTCCGGTGCTATGATCTTGTGCAGAACGCCCTCTTCGACAACTTCCATTTCCATCGTTGCCTTATCGGTTTCGACCTCGGCCAAAACTTCGCCGGAAACAAGTTCATCGCCTTCTTTCTTCAACCAACGGGCAATCTTGCCCTCGGTCATCGTCGGCGACAGCTGCGTCATAAAAATATCAATCGGCATGGGTATCCTCTTTAGATACGGCTTCGGGGCATCCTGCCTCTAAGCCTTGATCGCTGTGCAAGAGCTCGGTCTTGCTCCACTTTCGGGTTCACGATGTTGACTCGGTCCATCCTGGCCCTCGCCCCGTGGACGGCCCACAGCCGTCCAAATCGCGTCCTTGTTCTTTGTCATCGCGCCGAACATCCATGTGCAGCCCGATGCGATTTAAATCAGTACGCTCGCAGGCGTTTCAAGGTGTTTCTTCAATGCGGCCAGAAATTCAGCGCCGACAGCGCCGTCTACCACACGGTGATCGCAGGACAGAGTCAGGCTCATCATCTTCTTCACCTTCACCTCCCCGCTCTCAACCACAGCCCGCTCCTCGGTGCCGCCAACGGCAAGAATCGCGCCCTCAGGCGGATTGACAATGGCGGCAAACTGCTTGATGCCGTACATGCCAAGGTTGGAGATCGAGAACGTGCCACCGGTATATTCCTCAGGCTGTAGTGCACCCTCGCGAGCCCGGCCCGCCAGGTCCTTCACCTCGGCCGAAATATCCACCACACCCTTCTGCTCAGCGAAGCGGATCACCGGCGTGATCAGGCCTCCGTCAATGGCTACCGCCACTGAGATGTGCGTATGCTTGTGCTGCAACGTATAGCTTTCGGTCCAGCTGGCATTGGCGGCCGGTACATCGACCAGCGCCTTGGACACGGCCTTGATGATGAAATCATTCACGGAGAGCTTGAATGCGCCGTCGGCAGCTTCATTGAGCTGGGCGCGCAGATCCATCAGGCGATCCATGGCCACATCAATGGTGAGATAGAAGTGCGGCACCTGTTGCTTGGATTCAACCAGACGGCGGGCAATAGCCTTGCGCATCATGGTATTCTCAACCCGCTCAAATTCGTCCTCATGATACGGCAGTGGACCCTGTGGCAACGGACGAATCGGCGGCGGCGTGGTTGCTGACCCGGCGCCGCCCAGATTGATGCCGCGTTTCGCAGCCTTCTCGACATCCGATTTAACAATACGACCGTTCGGCCCCGAACCGGTAATGGCGGCCAGATTGATGCCCTTCTGCTTGGCCAGACGACGCGCAAGTGGACTGGCCTTGATTCGTTTGCTGTTGGCTTGTGTCTGCGACTGCTGAGCCGGGGCCGCGGCTACCGGAGCAGGGCTTGCAGGATTGGTTGCCGGGGGCGCAGATGCGGACTCCGGAGCGGGTTCCGGCGTGGACGCCGGCGCCTCATCGGCTTCAGGCATGTAATCGGCCGGCACTTCCTCGTCTTCTTCAGCAATCACACCGATCGGCGAGCCCACAGTCACCACAGCACCTTCCGGCGCAATAATCTTGTGCAGAATGCCTTCATCGACGACTTCCATCTCCATCGTCGCCTTGTCGGTCTCGACTTCGGCCAGTACTTCACCGGATTCCAAGGTGTCGCCTTCCTTCTTCAACCAGCGGGCAATCTTGCCCTCGGTCATGGTTGGCGACAGCTGGGTCATAAATACATCAATCGGCATGAATCACCTCTGTTTGATTCCATCGCAAAAACACATCATCGCTTCTGCTTTAAAGAAAAAATCTTGCTTGCTTGGCAATCTTTTTAAGCTTGCCATCGCAAGTTGCCGCCCGTTACGGACTGCGTTCATCCAATCAGGCCCGCCCGCAAACCACGCGAGCAGCCTCAACAATCTCGGCAACGCTCGGCAATGCCATACCTTCAAGGTTGGCCGCATACGGCATCGGCACTTCCTTGCCCGTTACACGCGCAACCGGCGCATCCAGATCGTCAAAACCGCGTTCCATGATACGTGCCGAAATCTCGGCACCGATACCGGCGAAACGCCAACCTTCCTCGATGACTACGGCGCGATTGGTCTTGGCCACCGACGCAAGGATCGTGTTCTCATCCAAAGGCCGGATAGTGCGCGGATCAATCACCTCGGCTTCAATACCCTGCTTGGCCAGTTCTTCGGCAGCAGTCAGTGCGAACCCGGTCATGCGGGAATGCGCCACCAGCGTCACATCGGAGCCGACTCGCTTCACATCGGCTCGGCCGAGCGGAATGATGTACTCGCCGTCCGGCACCTCATCGACATCACCGTAGTTGATCTCATTCTCGATGAAGATAACGGTATCGTTATCGCGGATGGCCGCTTTCAGCAGACCCTTGGCATCGGCAGGATTGGAAGGCATCACGACCTTCAGCCCCGGAACATTGGCCATCCAGTTTTCCAGCGACTGGGAATGCTGAGCGCCCACCCGGGCTGCCGAACCGCCGGCACCGCGAAACACCATCGGCACGCTGTACTGGCCGCCGGACATATATTTCATCTTGGCAGCCGCATTGACGATCTGATCCAGCGCCAGAATGGCGAAGTTCCATGTCATAAACTCAATCACCGGACGCAGGCCGGCCATGGCCGCTCCGACACCCAGGCCGGCAAAGCCGAGCTCGGTAATCGGCGTATCAATCACGCGCTTGGATCCGAACTTATCCAGCAGACCTTGCGATACCTTGTAGGCGCCGTTGTATTCAGCCACTTCTTCGCCCATCAGAAAGACGCGATCATCGCGCACCATCTCCTCGGACATGGCCTGATTCAGTGCTTCACGATAAGTAATCTTGCTCATCTTCAGCCCACCTTCACTGGATAAGGATATGCGCCCTCAATCGGGTCGGAATAAACATCGGTCCACAATTCCGAGGCATCCGGCTCGGGCTGCGCCTCGGCTGCCTTGGCCACCGCATTAACCTCTTTCTTGATGTCTTTGTCGCGCTGTTTGAACTCTTCTTCCGTCGCCAGACCCGCTTCGATCATCTGGCCTTCGATGCGGGCAATCGGATCACGCCCCGAACGCCATTCATCCACTTCGGCACGTGAGCGATAAGTTGCCGGATCGGACATCGAGTGACCGCGATAACGGTAGGTGATCGCCTCGACAAGGATAGGACCCTCGCCCGAACGCGCATGGGCAATGGCCTCGCCCATCTTCTTGTCGAATTCGAGTACGTCCATACCGTCGATCTGCATGCCAGGAATCTTAAACGAGATGCCGCGCTTGAACAGGTGCGTCTCGGCGCTGGCTCGGTCCAGTGATGTGCCCATGGCGTACTGATTGTTCTCCACTACGAATACGACCGGCAGCTTCCACAACGCCGCCATATTGAAGGATTCATAGACCGCACCCTGGTTAATACCGCCATCGCCCATGATGGTCAGCGTCACGCGACCGTCATCCTTGTACCAGCTCGAAAAACCGAGGCCAAGGCCAACAGGAACCTGCTCGCCGACAATGCCGTTGCCGCCAACAAAATTATGCTCGGCGTCAAACATGTGCATCGAGCCACCCTTGCCTTTCACAATACCACCGGCACGGCCGAGCAGTTCGGCCATCACTGCCGTCGGATCGGAGCCACGTGCCAGCACATGTCCATGATCGCGGTAACTGGTCAGAATGTAATCGCTTTTTTCAGCGGCATGATGCATGCCCACACAGACTGCTTCCTGGCCATTGCACAGGTGACAGAAGCCACCAATCTTCTTCAAGCCATACATCTGTCCGGCTTTTTCCTCGAATCGGCGAATAAACAGCATTTTATCGTGCATCTCATTCAGATCTTCCACATTGTAAAAAGATCCGTCATGCGTGATGCCGGCCGCCTGTTTCTGCTTTGCAGACATGAACCCTCCAGCGGAATAAAAGTTGCCGAATGCTGCCCGACACGTCCTCTAGCGGCAACCATGTCGGCACAATCGGCTTGCAGCCATACTTTGCGACCCGCATCACATCATGTCACACTTGCATGATTATGATGCAGCAAGCATTTCTCCCTTGGCACAATAAGGGAAGTGAGGGCCTAAAGCATGGCAAAAATGATCGATTTCAAAGAAGGCGACAAACTTATCAATCAGGGTGATGAGGATAATGCGGCCTATCTGATCCAGAGCGGCTGGGTACAGGTGCATCAAAAGCGCAACAACGGGACCATTACCAGCACAACCATCGGGCCGGGTGAGATTGTCGGCGAGCTGGGACTAGCCGGACTCACGCCAAGCCGATCAGCCAGCATCACCGCGCTGACCGACGGGCAAATGGAGGTGATTGATCGCGGTGCTCTGATCCGCCTGGTCAACGGCCCGGGCCGTCACCTGACGCCACTACTGGCCGCTCTGTTTGCACGCCTGAAGCATGCGCTGATTGATGAGGATATCTTTGATGAGCTAGATGATACGGTCGTCATACACGCCAAGATTGAGGGTATGAATGATCTTTCGCGGC
>CAZDJY010000043.1:0-9987 GCA_964505835.1 uncultured Zetaproteobacteria bacterium
AGCAAGAACAACAACATCTTCCTGAAGTATGCATATCTGGAAGGCAAACTGGCCGGCGACGCAGCTGTACTGCGTCTTGGTCAGTCGCACACCCCGTGGATCGACTATGAACAGGGCCTGTGGAAACACCGTTACCACTCCAAGATCCTCATCGACACCAAGAAATATGATGCATCTTCTGACCTTGGCATCGGCCTGAAGGGCAAAGTGGCTGACGGCATGGCCAAGTACTGGGTCACCCTGACCAATGGTGCCGGCTACAGCCATCCGAAGACCACAGGTAAGAGCATGGACATCGACGCTCGTTTCGGCGTATACCCTGTGAAAGGCCTGACTCTGGACGTACAGTACCGTAACGGCTACAAGGGTACCAAGACTGATCCAGTCAACACCGCAACAGAGAAAAAGTCTACCTTATATCAAGTGATGGCCACATACGGCATGGGTCACGACTTCCGCGTTGGTGCGAACTATGCAGTTAACAAGGTCACCCCGGCAGCGACTGCCATTTCCGTCAAGGATAAAGCTTACGCACTGTGGGCATGGGGTAACTTCGGCAACGGCTTTGGCGCCTTCGGTCGTTACGAGCACAGCAAGGATGACACAGCTAGTGTTAACAAGGTTGACCGTTACGCCGGTGGTGTCGAGTACTCACCGACCAAGCATGTCACCCTGGCTCTGGCCTTCGATAACTCCAAGACCAAGAAAAATGGTGTAACCCAAACCAAAGACACCCGCTACGGCCTGTACACACAGACCAAGTTCTAAATTTGAATCGGCCGGGGGCAACCCCGGCCTTTTCTTATGCTCAACCCATCAAATAAATCTTAGGAGATTCGCATGAAAAAAATGATTTTTGCAGCTGCATCTCTGCTGGTCGCTGCTACAGCAGCACAGGCAGCAGAGCAGATCCAGATCGTAGGTTCATCCACGGTTTATCCTTTCTCCAGCTATGTTGCTGAAGAACTGGGTGCAACCACCAAAATCAAGACCCCTGTGGTCGAATCCACCGGTTCCGGCGGCGGCATGAAGCTGTTCTGCGCTGGTGCAGGCATGGATACCCCTGACT
Organism: uncultured Zetaproteobacteria bacterium; assembly: GCA_964505835.1. Taxonomy (GTDB): domain Bacteria; phylum Pseudomonadota; class Zetaproteobacteria; order Mariprofundales; family Mariprofundaceae; genus JAJRVH01. The sequence continues at coordinate 1,070 of CAZDJY010000043.1, forward strand.
TCACCAACGCATCGCGTCGCATGAAGGCCAAGGAATTCAAGAAGTGCCAGAAGAACGGCATTAAGGAAATCACTGAAATCGTTGTCGGTTATGACGGCATCGCCATTGCTCAGAGCAAGAGCGCTGCCCCTCTGAACCTGACCCGCAAGGAAATGATGCTGGCTGTTGCCGCTGAAGTTCCCAACAAGTCCGGCGATGATCTGATTGCCAACCCATATCACTACTGGAATGAAATCAATTCCAAGCTGCCACACCGCAAGATCACCATCTACGGCCCGCCGACCTCATCCGGTACGCGTGATGCATTCGAGGACATGATCCTCAAGCACATCACCAAGCACATGAGCGTGTACACCAACCTGTACAAGGCTGACCACAAGAAGAACAAGAAGTATAAGAAGTTCCACGAGATCCGTCAGGACGGCGTCTATGTTCCTAGTGGCGAGAACGACAACCTGATCGTTCAGAAGCTGGCCAAGGATAGGTCTGCACTGGGCATCTTCGGCTACAGCTATCTGGAAGAAAATTCTGATTCCATTGCCGCAGCCACTATTGAAGGCGTAGCTCCGGCTCCGAAAACAGTACAGAGCGGCCAATATAAGCTGTCCCGTTCACTGTACTTCTACATCAAGAAGTCTCACATCCGCAAGGTTCCTGGCATGAAGAAATATGCCAAGCTGTTCACTTCCGAGAAGATGATCGGTGATGACGGTGCTTGCGCTGAGATCGGCCTGATCCCGCTACCCAAGTCCATGCGTGATCACTATCGTTCGCAGTTGGCCAACCTGACCAACCTGACTGCAGGCGACTTCAAGAAGTAAAGCTTCTGAAACATTGCAGGCCGGGGAATTCTCCGGCCTGCTTTTTTTTGCACGGACGTCAGTCCTTACATCTCGTGCCAGCCGCCATCGAAATGGCCCTTTCAAGGACTATTTCCATGCCGAAGCTGTCCCCGACATGGCAAAGAAGTTAACATGCCGGATGCTTGCTATTCGGTATAAAAAAACCGGATAAAAGCATCGATGATGCCGACTTTATCGACGCCAGCTTAGTATGTAGCCTTGCCCCATGGAGGGAGCGAATTGTTCACGACTGTTCCTTTGACATCTAATCGCCCATGACTGCCTCGACCCTTTTTCTGTGGTTTTTCGGCGGCCTGATTCCGCTTGGCCTGATGGCTTTCTGGCTGGCGCGCGGCAAGGCGCTCGGTGAAGCAGCGGCCGGCAAACGCCTGCACTCCCTGCCCAGTTTCCATGGCTGGTATGCTGTCGTCTGGCTAGCCTTGCCGGCACTTGGCATGGGGCTGTTGTCCAGTCTCTTGCACCTGTTCCACATTATCGATGTGCCCGCACCCATGTTGCTGGCTACGGCCTTTGCGCTTGGCGCTGCCGGCCTTTGGTTTGGCCTGCGCCATATCCATGCAGATTTCCGTGCCCGTCAGGCGGTGGAAAAGGTCATGCGCGGTATGCTGTTTACTGCAGCGACCATCTCGATTCTGACCACCATTGGCATCGTCCTGTCGGTGATCTTCGAGTCGGTACGCTTCTTCCATGTTGTTTCATTCTGGGATTTCGTCACCGGCACCAAATGGCAGCCCGACACTGCCTTCCTGATCGGCGCCGGACGTGGTTCCGAATCGGTTGCGCCTCCGCTGTTCGGCTCGCTGCCGATCTTTGCCGGCACCTTCATGATTACCGCCATCGCCATGCTTGTCGCCGTGCCGATCGGCTTGTTCGCAGCCATTTATATGTCGGAATATGCCAGCTATTCTGCACGCAGCAGGCTCAAGCCCATGCTCGAGATTCTGGCCGGCATTCCAACCGTGGTATACGGCTTCTTCGCCGCCATCACGATTAGCCCGCTGATCGTCGAGATTGCCAACTCGCTCGGATTTGAGGCGGACTACACCAATGCCCTGGCCCCCGGCCTGATTATGGGCGTGATGATTATCCCGTTCATCTCCTCGCTTTCCGATGATGTGATCAGGGCCGTTCCCCAATCCTTGCGTGATGCATCGCTGGCGCTGGGCACGACCAAGGCTGAAACCATCCGCCACATCGTCCTGCCGGCAGCTATGCCCGGTATTGTTTCGGCATTCCTGCTGGCTGTATCCCGCGCTGTTGGCGAAACGATGATTGTGGTGATGGCTGCCGGACTGCGTCCAAATCTGACAGCCAATCCGCTCGAAGGTATGACGACTGTGACCGTGAAGATCGTCGAGGCTTTAACCGGCGATCAGGAGTTCGATTCTGCTTTCACACTGGCCGCTTTTGCGCTTGGGCTGGTGCTGCTGATGATCACGCTGTGCCTCAATATCGTTTCATCTATCGTGGTACGTAAATTCAAGCAGAGGTACGAATGATGGCTGACAACGCCTTGAGCCCCGCCATGGACAAGTCTTTACAAGACAACAGCCGCAAGCGCCGCCGTGCCAGAGCCGACCAACGCTTCAAATGGTATGGCATGTTTGCACTTGGCCTTGCCGTGACGTTTCTGGTCTTTTTCTTCGTTGATATCATTGGCAAAGGCCTGCCTGCCTTTCAGCAAGCCGAGATTCTGGTGCATGTCGAATACTCCGAAGCTGCAAAGCTTAACTACAGCAAAGCCGTACCGCGAAAATATAAAAAGCTCATCAGCCGGGCCTGGCTGCGCACCATTCCTATGATGCTCGAGGATCATCCGGAAATGCTTGGCACGTCGGCCGATGAATGGGTGTTGGCTGATTACCGGGTCGATCAGTTTCTTAAAGGACATGAAGGCAACAGGCTGAAAGGCAAGTATCAGAAACTGGTCAAACAGCTTAAACAGGATGGCAAGGTTCGCCTCGCCTTTAACAACGGCTTCTTCTCCAAGGGTGATTCCAAGCTGCCTGAAAACGCCGGCATTCTCGCATCCGCCGTCGGCTCGGTGCTGGTGCTGCTGCTGACCATGCTGTTTGCCGTCCCCATTGGCGTGATGACGGCAGTCTATCTGGAAGAATTCGCACCGGACAATCGATTCACCCGCCTGATTGAGGTGAACATCAACAATCTGGCAGCCATTCCATCCATTCTGTATGGCCTGCTGGGATTGGCGATATTTATCAACTTCATGGGTGTGCCGCGCTCCTCTGCCCTTGCCGGCGGCCTGACGCTGGCGCTGATGACCCTGCCGATCATTATTATCGCTACGCGCGCAGCTCTCAGAGCCGTGCCCGATTCGATTCGCGAAGCAGCCTATGGACTTGGTGCTTCCAGCCTGCAAACGGTATGGGACCATGTTTTACCCCTGGCCATACCGGGCATCCTGACCGGCTCGATTATCGGCCTGGCTCAGGCCATGGGAGAGACCGCACCCTTGTTGATTGTCGGCATGATGGCCTACATCCCGGATGCTCCGCATTCGATCCTTGGAGCGACAACGGTGCTGCCGGCTCAGGTTTATACATGGTCGGCTGAATCCCTCCGCGCTTTTGAAGAACGTACGGCTGCGGGCATTATGGTACTGCTAACGGTATTGTTGAGTCTGAATGCTGTGGCGGTGAAACTGCGCAACCGTTCGCAGCAGACCTGGTGAGGAAAGATGAGTACTGATATGAATAACAAATTAACGATTCGCGACCTCAAGCTTTGGTATGGTGATTTCGAAGCCCTGCACGGTGTTGATCTCGACATCCTTAGCGGCAAGGTCACAGCCTTAATCGGGCCATCCGGTTGTGGTAAATCCACCTTCCTGCGTTGTCTGAACCGCATGAACGATCGCATTCCGGGCTGCCGCGTTGAAGGTCAGGTGTTACTTGAGGACAACGATATCTTTGCCCCCGAGGTGGATGTCGTGCAACTGCGCACGCATATCGGCATGGTCTTCCAGAAGCCCAACCCGTTCCCCAAAAGCATTTATGAGAATATCGCGTATGCACCACGCATCCACGGCATGCTTCAGGATGGACCGGACATGGATGAACTGGTCGAAACAGTACTGAAAAAAGCCAGCATCTGGGATGAGGTGAAGGATAAGCTGCAGCAGCCCGGTACAGCCCTGTCCGGCGGCCAGCAGCAGCGCCTGTGCATTGCGCGCACCATTGCCGTGCAACCGGATGTCATCCTGATGGATGAGCCGTGCTCTGCACTTGACCCGATTGCTACCGCCAAGATCGAAGAGCTGATGGACGAGTTAAAGCAGGAATACACCATCGTCATCGTGACCCACAACATGCAGCAGGCGGCGCGTGCTTCAGACTACACGGCCTACTTCTATCTGGGTGACCTGATCGAATATGGGACAACAACCGATATCTTTACCGCGCCGAAGAATCAACGCACCGAAGACTATATCACCGGGCGCTTTGGCTGATAGATTGAACCGGAGAGGGAGACATCATGACTGAACATACCATCAAACGTTTTGAGGAAGAGCTCGACGAACTCAAGGAAAAAATTCTTGCCATGGGTGGGCTGGTTGAAAAAGCAGTGCGCCGATCGATGAAATCCGTATTGCAAGTGGATACAGACAAGGCTCAAAAAGTCATTGATCGGGATAGCGCCATCAATGCTCTTGAGGTCGAGATTGACGACATGACCCGCACCTTGCTGGCCCTGCGCCAACCTGCTGCCGGTGATTTACGTCTGATCATCGCCACCATCAAGATCGTTACCGATCTGGAACGCTCGGGTGATCTGGCGGAAGGTATCGCCAAGTCCATGCTGCAAACCGAAGAACATCCGCTCACTCACACATCGTCACTGGAATCATTGGCCGAGCTTGTGATTAATCAAATTAAAGGGGCTTTGGATGCTTTCGCTAAGAGCGACTTTGATGCTGCTCTTGATTGCATTGAGAAGGACAAGAAGGTAAACAAGGCCTACAAAGCGATGCAGCGTGAGAACCTGACCTATATGCTGGAGGATCCGCGCCAGATCACAGGCGGCCTGTTGGCTTCAGCTATCGGAAAGAATCTCGAACGTATCGGTGATCATGCGGTCAATATCGCGGAAATGGTCATTTATATTGTCAAAGGGCATGATGTGCGACATGTGGACCATGCAACTGCGGCTGCCCTTATAAGTGGAGAGCTTGACGAAGACTGATATCGACTCAGCCGCCCGGCAGGGCGCGCTGATCGGAGCCATTGATGTTGGCTCGAATGCCATGCGCCTGGGCATTGCCGCGCGCAACGGTTCAGGGCTTCCTGAACAGATTCTGCGCCATCGGGAACCGGTCCGCCTCGGCCACGATGCCTTTACCAGCGGCACCCTCAGCGAAGCGACCATGGATGAAGCCGTGGCCGCCTTCCATCAGTTCCGCCGTCTGCTTGACCAGCATCATGTTGAAACCCTGCGCGGCACAGCCACCAGCGCCATGCGCGACTCGAAAAACGGCCGGCAGCTGGTTAAACGAATCAAACAGGAAACCGGCATCGAGCTTGATGTTATCAGCGGTGAGGAAGAGGCGCGACTCGTCCATTATTCCATCGCCCACCGCGTTGATCTACGCGATCATTTTGCCCTGCTCATCGACATCGGAGGCGGCAGCGTCGAGGTCACGCTATGTGATGACGGAGAAATTGTGGCGGCGCAAAGTTTCAAGATCGGCACTGTCCGACTGCTGGAAATGCTGGGGCAGGGTGATGATTTCAATCGCCTGCTGGAAGAATATCTGGAAGGCGCGCGCAAGAAGCTGCGCGAACTGATCGGCTCCAGAAAGGTTGATTTCTGTGTCGGCACGGGCGGCAATCCGGGCTCCATCGGTGAATTGGCGCATCAGATTCTCGATACCGAATCAGCGGATTGCATCAGCCACAAGCAACTCGGCAAGCTCATCACGAAGCTGTCCGGGCTATCATTCGAGGAGCGGGTTCGGGATCTGGGTCTGCGCCCGGACCGGGCCGATGTCATCCTGCCCGCAGCGATGGTTATTCATGAGATCATGGCGCTCGGAGGGGGCAAACAGTTAACCATCCCGGATGCAAGCCTGCTGGATGGCATCTTGCTCGATATGGTGGATAGTGAAGACAACACCCTGCACTCGCGGCGGCGCAACCTGCTTGCCTGGGCCAGGAGTCTGAAGAAAAAATACCATGTCGATCAGCACTACGCCAAATCGGTGACCAGACTGGCTCTGAGCCTGTTCGATCAGACGCGCGGAAGCTTGCATGAGATGAGCAACCGGGATCGTTTACTGTTAGAGCTCGCTGGCCGCGTGCATGAAATCGGCATGTATGTGCGCGTCGGCGGTCATCACCGGCATGCCGCCTATCTGATATCGGCCGCCCCTCTGCTCGGCTTGTCCGATGATGAAAAAAAACTACTGGCTCAAACGGTTCGTTATCAGCGCAAAGCAAGCCCCAGCCATGAACATGAGGATTTCGATGCGCTCGATAAACACGATCGTGCAAAGGTTTGGAAGTTGAGCGCCTTTTTACGTATGGCCATTGCCCTGAACAAGGATCGTCGGGACCGGGTGCAGCATATCGGTGTGGAGATCAGCAACAAGATCATCGGCCTGCATCTGGAAGGTGAAGGCGACCTTCTGCTTGAGCGCTGGTCAGCTCTGAAACTCGCCAAATACATCGAACTGGCTTTCGACCACAAACTGCATATTGATCTACAGCTCTAAACCTGATGCTTTCTCAGCCTCGGCTGAGGATATTACAAAACACCAGGAATCGTCTTAAACAGCGGACTTGTCTCCCAGCAAGGCCATCAGTTCAGCCTGCGCATTATGCGCCTTGGCTTTGGAGCGCAGGCGAAGATATGAGCCATCACTGCGAAGGTTCCATGTGCCGCTGTTGTCGGCCAGATACATGCGCAAGCCTTCGCGCATCACCCGCTCTTTCAAGCCTTCATCCAAAACAGGGAAGCAGGTCTCAACCCGGCGCAGCAGATTGCGATTCATCCAGTCGGCGCTGGCGCAAAACAGCTCATCTTCACCGTTGTTGTGAAAGTAATAGATACGATGATGCTCCAGAAAACGCCCCAGTACAGAACGAACGCGGATATTCTCCGACACGCCCGCCACGCCGGGACGCAAACAGCAAATGCCGCGCACAATCAGATCTATCTTTACGCCGGCCTGCGAGGCACGGTACAGCGCCCGGATAATCTCAGGTTCTTCCAGACCATTCATCTTGGCGATGATACGCCCCTGCCTCCCGCTTTTGGCATGCTCCGCTTCGCGCTCAATACGTTCGATCATGCCCTTATGCAGGGTAAATGGCGCCTGTAGCATGGCTTTCATGCGCTGAGCCCGGCCCATACCCGTTAACTGCTGAAACACCTTATGCACATCTTCCCCCAGCTGCGGATCACAGCTAAGCATGCCGAAATCGGTATAATAACGAGTGGTGATGCTGTGGTAATTGCCAGTTCCCAGATGCACATATCGACGAACCCGACGTCCCTCCCGACGAACAATCAGCATCATCTTGCCATGCGTCTTATAGCCGACGACACCGAACACCACCTGCACACCTGCGGCATGCAAGCGATCGGCCAGGCCGATATTCTCTTCCTCGTTGAAGCGAGCGCGCAGCTCGATCACGGCCACGACTTCCTTGCCTGCCCGGGCCGCCTTGGCCAGAGCATCGACAATCGGAGAGTCCGGCACAACCCGATACAAGGTCTGCTTAATGGCCAGAACATTCGGATCATTGGCTGCCTGATGCAGTAAATCCATCACCGGTGCAAAACTCTGGAATGGGTGATGCAGCAGCACATCACCGCGTTGAATCACATCAAACAACGAGCTCGGCTTATCCTCCACATCGGCACGCATCCCGACAGGAAGCCCCGGCACAAAGGGCTCGAACTTGAGATCCTGGCGATCCACTTCATCTGAAATCGAGGCCAGACGATAGAGGTTCACCAGACCCTCCACGCGGTACAGGTCCGATTCTTTCAGATTGAACTGGTGCAGCAGAAAATCCGACAATTCTTCGGGACATTTGGTGGATACCTCAAGTCGGACTGCTTCGCCGTAACGGCGTTCCAGCAACTCGCCGGCGACAGCCTTCTTCAGATCCTCGGTCTCTTCCTCATGGAGATACAGTTCACTGTTACGCGTCACCCGGAACTGATGACAGGCATTAACCTGCATACCTGGAAAAAGCTCACCCACATAGGCATGGATAATCGAGGACAGGAAAACAAACCCGTGCGGGCAGCCGGCCACATCCTCGGGCAAAGCAATCAGGCGTGGCAATGAACGCGGAGCCTGCACGATAGCATGCTGCATCTCGCGGCCGAAGGCATCCTTACCTTCCAGTCCGACAATGAAATTGAGAATCTTGTTCACCAGCTGCGGGAATGGGTGAGCCGGGTCCAGTGCAATCGGTGTCAGGACAGGCAACAGATCGGAGCGAAAGAAGCGACGAATCCACTGTTCCTGCTTCTCGTTCCATTCACCACGCCGCAAGATGGCAATACCCTGCTCCTGCATGGCGGGCAGCAGCTTATCTTCAAGTAGCCGATACTGATCGCTTACCAGCTGGTCCACATCTGCCCTGATATTCGCAAGTGTTTCCGAGGTTGAGAGTCCATCCTGGCCAACCTTGTCCAGCCCCATAACCAAACGGTGCTTTAGAATAGCTACGCGCACCTCAAAAAACTCATCGAGATTGGAACTGCTGATGCACAGAAAACGCAATCGCTCGAGCAGCGGCACGGATTCATCCGCAGCCATCTCGAACACCCGGCGGTTAAAGCCGAGCATACTCAGCTCACGGCTGATATAGAGATCGGGATTCATTAAATCAATCTGGGTCAATCAGGGCCTCCAATTTATGCTTTCCTGCAACTTTCCTTAAGGATGCTCTGAAAAAATCAGAGCATCCGTGCAGGCCATGCATGGCCTGCCAAAATCATGCGCATCAGTGCCTGATTTTGTGAGCCAAGGCAAAACCGTGCTTTTGCCTTCGTGTACTGAAAAACAACAAGGGCGTA
>CAZDJY010000044.1:0-9966 GCA_964505835.1 uncultured Zetaproteobacteria bacterium
GCCATCATGTACACGGAGTTGAAGGTCGGGGTGGTCTCCTTCTGCTTGCCATCGGCGGATACCATTTCCTCGCTGGAAAGGTTGTCCATCATTGAACGTGCGACTTTTTCAGTGGTATGGGTCCACAAGTCGACCACCTTATTATAGCGCTCGCCTGCGGTAATCAGACCATCGGCATACTGCTTCTGCACCTTGGCCACTTCCTTCTCGGCAGCCTCAACCAGCTTGCTCTTGGCTTCCGGAATCACCACGTCATGCAGCCCGAAAGAAGCGCCGGACAGGGTGGCATAGTTATAACCGAACATTTTCAGACGATCGGCCAGCAGCACGGTCGCCTTGTTGCCGGCGGTGCGATAGCAGTTTTCAATCAGGCCGGCCACATCCTTCTTGGTCAACACGCGATTGATGCTCGAGAATGGCATCTCTTCGGGCAGGATGGTCGACAGGATTGCACGGCCCACAGTGGTGGCTTCGCGCGTGCCGCGGATACGGCAATTGATGCGCGTGTGCAGATCAACCACACCTGCGTCCATGGCGCGCTGCACCTCCTCGGAAGAAGCAAAGGTCATGCCCTCGCCCTTACCGAACGGACGTTCGCGGGTCATATAGTAGATGCCCAGAATCATATCCTGTGTCGGCACGATAACCGGCTTACCCGTGGCCGGTGACAACACATTATTGGAGGCCATCATCAGCGCACGCGCTTCGGTTTGAGCCTCGATGGACAATGGCACATGTACAGCCATCTGGTCGCCATCGAAGTCGGCATTGAAGGCCGTACATACAAGCGGATGCAACTGAATGGCCTTGCCTTCGATAAGGATCGGCTCGAAAGCCTGGATACCGAGCCTGTGCAGCGTCGGTGCACGGTTCAGCATCACCGGATGCTGATGGATCACTTCGGCCAGGATATCCCAAACCTCGGGAATACCCTGCTCGACCAGTTTCTTGGCCGCCTTGATGGTATTAGCCAGGCCTCTGATTTCGAGCTTGTTGTAAATGAACGGCTTGAACAGCTCCAGCGCCATCTTCTTCGGCAGGCCGCACTGGTGCAGCTTCAAGTCCGGTCCAACCACGATCACGGAACGGCCGGAATAATCGACGCGTTTACCGAGCAAGTTCTGGCGGAAACGGCCCTGCTTGCCCTTGATTACATCGGACAGGGATTTCAGCGGACGACGGCTGTTGCCTGTGATCGGCTTGGTACGGCGATCATTGTCAAACAATGCATCGACGGATTCCTGCAACATGCGCTTTTCGTTGCGCGTAATGATTTCCGGCGCATTGAGCTCCAGCAGACGCTTCAGGCGGTTGTTACGGTTGATAACACGACGATACAGATCATTCAGATCAGAGGTCGCGAAACGGCCACCATCAAGCGGCACCAGCGGACGAATCTCAGGGGGCAGCACAGGTACGACTTCAAGAATCATCCATTCCGGCCGGTTGCCCGAGCCGAGCATGGCCTCAACCGTCGACAGACGCTTGGTCAGCTTGGTCAGCTTAGTCACGGCCTTGGTTGCCTCAATCTGGGCACGCAGGCTCTGACGCTCTTCCTCGAGGTCAATATTCATCAGCATTTCGCGCAGTGCTTCCGCACCCATGCCGGCACGGAATTCCTCGCCGTACTCCTCGAATGCCTCGATATACTCTTCCTCAGTCATGATCTGGAACTGTTCAAGACTGGTCAGACCCGGATCGAGAACAATGTAGGACTCGAAATACAACACGCGCTCGAGTTCTTTCAGGGTTTTATCCAGCAACAGGCCGATACGGGACGGCAGGCTCTTCAGAAACCAGATATGCGCCACGGGAGCTGCCAGATCGATATGACCCATGCGCTCGCGGCGAACCTTGGACTGAATCACTTCCACCGAGCACTTCTCGCAGACGACGCCGCGATGTTTCAGACGCTTGTACTTGCCGCACAGACATTCGTAATCCTTGATCGGGCCAAAGATCTTGGCGCAGAACAGGCCATCGCGCTCCGGCTTGAAGGTACGGTAGTTGATCGTCTCCGGCTTCTTAACCTCACCGTAGGACCAGGAACGGATTTTCTCCGGGCTGGCAAGACCAACGCGCAGGCCATCAAAATCTTCGATGCTGCTTGGCTTTTGGAACATTCTGAGAAGTTCTTGCATGGCTTATTCTCCTTCGGTCTCGGCCGGTTTCTTGACCATTGCAAGGTCAATACCCAGGGCGTTAAGTTCTTTGGTCATCACATTGAACGATTCGGGGATGCCGGCATCGAAATGCATATCACCGCGTACGATTGATTCGTACATCTTCGTGCGTCCCTGCACATCATCGGATTTCACCGTCAGCATTTCCTGCAGCGTGTAAGCCGCACCGTATGCCTCCAGCGCCCACACTTCCATTTCACCGAAGCGCTGGCCGCCGAACTGGGCCTTACCGCCGAGCGGTTGCTGGGTAACCAGCGAGTATGGACCGGTTGAACGGGCATGGATCTTCTCGTCCACCAGATGATGCAGTTTGAGGATGTACATCTGACCGATGGTCACCTGGCGATCAAATGCCTCGCCGGTGCGTCCGTCGTACAGCGTCGTCTGAGCGGATTCAGGCAGACCGGCAAGCTTCAGCATGCGGTTCAGATCCGCTTCCTTGGCACCGTCGAACACCGGAGTCGCAATCGGCACGCCGCCTTTCAGGTTGCCGGTCAATTCCAGCAGTGCGGCCTGATTCATGCCTTTGATCTGCTTGCAGGCAGCTTCGTCCTCGGCGTAGATCTCCAGCAGGAAGCTGCGGATATCCTCGACCTTGGCCTGAGCCTTGAGCATCTCTTCCAGACGCTTGCCAAGTCCGGCAGCAGCCCAACCCATGTGAATCTCGAAGATCTGGCCAATATTCATACGTGAAGGAACGCCCAGCGGATTCAAGCAAATATCCATCGGGGTTCCGTCTTCGGTAAACGGCATATCTTCTTCCGGCACGATCACCGAAATCACACCCTTGTTACCGTGACGGCCGGCCATCTTATCGCCCGGCTGCAGCTTGCGCTTCACAGCCACGAATACCTTGACCACCTTGATGACGCCCGGCTTAAGCTCGGAGCCTTCGCGGACCTTGGAAACCTTCTCCTCAAAGCGCGATTCCAGACGGGCGCGCTCCTTGTCCATGGACTCCAGAATCTCGGCCACGCGAGCATTGACCGCATCATCGGCAACCGAAACGCCGGTCAAATCGCGGAAGCTCAGAGCATCGATATGCTCGGCCTTGATGGCCTCACCCTTCTTCAGACCCTTGAACTTGGCAGCCTTTTGACCCACCAGCAAGGCCTGCAGCCGGCTGACAGCATTGCCTTCGAGAATGCGGCGCTCTTCTTCCTTGTCCGCATACAGCTTCTCGATATCGGCTTCTTCGATGGCCTTGGCGCGCTCATCTTTCTCATCACCGCGACGGGTGAAAACCTGAACGTTAACCACGACGCCTTCTTCGCCCGGCTTGACGCGCATCGATGTATCACGCACATCAGATGCCTTCTCGCCAAAGATGGCGCGCAAGAGTTTCTCTTCCGGTGACAACTGAGTCTCGCCCTTTGGCGTGATCTTGCCGACCAGAATATCACCCTGTTTTACTTCGGCACCGATATAGGCAATACCGGAATCGTCCAGATGACGGAGCGCTTCCTCGCCGACATTCGGGATATCGCGGGTGATTTCTTCTTCACCCAGCTTGGTGTCCCGGGCAACCGATTCGAATTCCTCGATGTGGATGGAGGTGTACACATCGTCCTTGACCAGCTTCTCGGAGATAACGATAGCATCCTCGAAGTTGTAGCCACGCCATGGCATAAATGCGACCAGCGCATTGCGACCCAGGGCCAACTCACCCATATCGGTGGAAGGACCGTCAGCGATGATATCGCCCTTGCGAACGACCTCGCCGACCTTGACCAGCGGACGCTGATTGAAGCAGGTATTCTGGTTGGAGCGGCGATACTTGAACAGACGGTAGATATCGACGCCAGGTTCACCTTCGACCTGCTCGTTATCGTTAACCTTGACCACGATGCGGCCGCCATCCACACGATCGACAACACCGCCACGACGGGCCACCATTGATACGCCCGAGTCACGAGCCAGCGGTGCCTCCATGCCGGTACCGACCAAAGGCTTCTCGCTCTTCATCAAAGGCACAGCCTGACGCATCATGTTCGAACCCATCAGGGCGCGGTTCGCATCATCGTGCTCAAGGAAAGGAATCAGGCCTGAACAGACCGATACCACCTGCGACGGCGAAACGTCCATGTAGTTGATGTCCTTCGGTTCGGCCATGATGAATTCACCATCCTGACGGCACTGCACCAGATCGGCTTCAAAGCACCCCTTGTCATCCACCTTGGCATTGGCCTGGGCGATGATCGGTGTGGCCTCGTCGATTGCGGAGAGGTAATCCACCTCATCCGTAACCTTGCCATCGACCACTTTACGATATGGCGATTCGATAAAGCCGAAGTCATTGACCTTGGCATAGGTTGCCAGCGAGTTGATCAGGCCGATATTCGGACCTTCAGGCGTCTCAATCGGGCACAGACGGCCGTAATGAGTCGGATGCACATCGCGCACCTCAAAGCCGGCACGCTCACGCGACAGACCGCCGGGGCCAAGCGCTGACAGACGACGCTTGTGCGTCACTTCGGACAGCGGGTTCGTCTGGTCCATGAACTGCGACAGCTGCGAGGAGCCGAAGAATTCTTTCACCGATGCAATCAGCGGCTTCGCATTCACCAGATCAGAAGGCATCATTTCGGTCAGGTCGCCGGAGCTCAAACGCTCACGAATGGCGCGCTCCATGCGGATCAGGCCGACGCGAATCTGATTTTCCAGAAGCTCGCCGACTGAACGCAGGCGGCGGTTACCCAGATGGTCGATATCGTCGACTTCGCCAATACCGTCGCGCAGGCCCAGCAGGGTATCCATCGTCATCAGGATATCTTCAACACGCAAGGTGCCCTGATCGAGCGGCACATCATCATTGCTGATGCCCAGACGGCTGTTCAACTTCATGCGGCCGACGCGCGACAGATCGTAGCGCGCGGCATCGTAAAACATTGATTCAAACAGGGACTTGGCGGTTTCCACCGTTGGCGGCTCACCAGGGCGCATCATGCGGTAGATTTCCACCTGCGCCTCTTCCTTGGACTGCACCATATCCAGACGCAGCGTATCGGCCAGCCAGGGACCGCGCACGGAAGCATCGACGAGCAGGCAATCGAACTGTTTGATGCCGGCGCCCTGCAGGGCAGAAATCGACTCTTCGGTGATTTCATGGTTGTGGTCGAGCAGGATCTCGCCGCCATCAACAAGAATCGGCTCGGCTGTCGCTTCACCAATCAATGACTCCATCGGTACTTCAATCCAGTCCACCTTGGCTTCAACCAGACGCTTGATAGCCAGCTTGGTAAACTTCTTGCCTTCAGCAACGATATTTTTGCCTCCGGCCTTCACAGCACATACAGCACGCGTACCTTCAAACAACTCCGGTACGAACTTGACCTCAACACCTTTTTTGGTGAAGCGATAGGTACGACGCTGATAAAAACGGTCTAAAATATCCTGCGTCGAAAGGCCGAGAGCCTTCAGCAGGATGCCTGCGGGCATCTTGCGACGCAGGTCGATACGAAAATGAACCTTATCCTTGGCATCGAATTCGAAATCGAGCCAGGAGCCGCGATACGGAATAACGCGGGCTTTAAACAGGAATTTTCCAGATGCATGGGTCTTGCCGCGATCGTGATCGAAGAACACGCCCGGCGAACGGTGCATCTGGGAAACAATGGCACGCTCGGTGCCGTTGATAATGAAGGAGCCGTATTCGGTCATGCTCGGAATCTCGCCCATGTACACGGACTGATCGCGCACTTCCTTGACCTTGCGGCTTCCACGCTTCTCGCCTTCGGTTTCGAAAATCTTCAGACGCAGCTTGACCTTCACCGGCAGGGCAAAGGTTAAGTCGCGGCGGCGGCATTCATCCTGATCGTATCGCGGCGGGCTGTATTCAAGCCCCTCGAATCCAAGCTCGGCATGTCCGCCATAATCGCGAACCGGAAATACCTTCTGAAATACGGTCGACAGACGCGATTCGTTGACCGCCTCTCCATAACCGACAAATTCGTGAAAGGATGTGGTCTGCAGGTCCAGCATGTTTGGCATGCTGAGCGGAGACTGGATCTTGCCAAAATTCTTACGGATACGTTTCATAGATGCGTGTTTAGCCATTGTAACCTCTAGCGTCGAACAGATTTTCCAAACTTAAAGCGAAAAAGGCCAAACCCCGGTGGCCGAAACCACCGGGGATCAACCCGGAACGTTTACTTGTGCAAACGTGTGTACAAACGTGTGCTTACTTCAGCTCTACGCTTGCGCCAGCTTCTTCCAGCTTGGCCTTCAGCTCTTCAGCTTCAGCCTTAGGTGCGCCTTCCTTAACAGCCTTAGGTGCGCTCTCGACGAGCTCCTTGGCTTCTTTCAGACCCAGACCGGTCACTTCGCGTACTGCCTTGATGACCTGAATCTTCTTGTCGCCTGCAGCAGTCAGAACGACGTCGAAGTCGGTCTTCTCTTCAGCTGCAGCAGCTTCGCCGCCGGCAGCAGGGCCAGCAGCCACAGCTACAGGTGCAGCTGCGGATACGCCAAACTTGTCTTCCAGAGCGGAAACCAGTTCGGAAAGTTCGAGCACAGACATGCTCTCGATTGCTTCAATCAGTTGATCTTTAGTTAGTGCTTTTGCCATTTTCTTTTAGCTCCTCTTGCTTTTTATATAGGTTGTTGAATAAAGGTTATGCGGTTTCTTTCTGGTCGCGAATGGCTGCCAGTGTGCGGACGAACGAAGCCGGAACTTCGGCCAATGTACGGACGAATCCGCTGATCGGCGACTGCATACTGCCAAGCATCTTGGCCAGCAAAACTTCGCGGGATGGCAGACTTGCCAGAGCTTTAATGCTCTGCACGTCAATCATCTTGCCGTCGAGAACTCCACCCTTTACCGAGAGCGCTTCGTGCCCTTTGGCAAAGTCGGCAAAGGCTTTCGCCATGCCTACAGGATCTGTGCCATATGCAATGGCTACAGGGCCGGTGAAAAGTTCTTCAGCCGCTTTAAAGTCGGTTCCTTCTGCAGCACGACGTGCCAAGGTGTTTTTAACCACCTGTAGCGATACATCGGCCTGGTGTAGACGACGTCTCAGGTCTCCCATTTCGGAAACCGTCAAGCCGCGATATTCCGCAACTACACCAGCAGTAGATTCAGACCAGGCGGTGTGAAGAGCCTCGACAACGCGTTGCTTGTCTTGTTTAATCACATTTACCCCCTTGCTTATTCGACCCGCGCAAGTGAGCTTGCACTCCATCTATGCAGGATGTTTCCTGATTAAGCCGCGCCTTCGGATTTTCACCCAGCCGGTCTGGCTCCTGCAGTCTTGGACGGATCGTTATTTTCGACATCCGGCATCTTGCGACACCCTCTGTCGATTCTTGCCATAATGATGATTGCTCATCCGTGTGCATATGGCGGGCACAACAGGGGCGGCCACATGGCCGCCCGCCGGCAATAATTACAAAGTGGTTTCATCCACCGCCACCCCCGCACCCCTCCTCGACCAGGACGAGCATCGCAACATGTACAGGGCCTTGGAGCTGGACGGCTTCATACGCTTCAATTCGTCCAACAGTGCCTCGACATTCTCCAGCAGCTTGGCTTCGTCGAATGAACGACGACCCACAGGTGCGTGAACCACACCGGCTTTATCGACGCGCACTTCGATCTGCCCGGATTTGATCGCTCCGACAGCCTGGGTGACATCCATGGTAACAGTACCGAGCTTTGGGTTTGGCATCAGGCCACGGGGACCGAGCACACGGCCCAGGCGACCAACCTGTGCCATCATGTCAGGCGTCGCGACGACGCGATCAAAGTCCATGAAACCTTCCTGAACCTTCTCGACGAGATCGTCTGCACCGACGATATCCGCGCCAGCGGCCTTGGCTTCTTCTGCCTTCGGCCCCTTGGCAAATACGGCAACGCGCACGGTCTTGCCGGTGCCGTTTGGCAGGGCGATAGAGCCACGCACCATCTGCTCGGCATGACGCGGGTCCACACCAAGCTTGATTGCCACATCGACGGATTCGTCGAACTTCGTGCCGGGCTGAGCCAGCAGAGCCTTAACGGCCTCCTGCACATTGACAGGTTCCTTGGGGGTGACCTCAAGGCATGCTTTCATACGTTTGGTAAGTTTAGCCATGATGATCTCCTTAACCTTCTACTTCGAGGCCCATCGAACGGGCCGTGCCTTCGACAATACGCATCGCAGCTTCAGTGTCGTAGCAGTTCAGGTCAGGCATCTTGGTTTCAGCAATCTCGCGCACCTGAGCGCTGCTGACCGTGCCAACCTTCTTCTTGTTGGGTTCACCACTGCCCTTGGCAATCTTGGCCGCTTTCTTCAGCAGCACGGATGCGGGCGGGGTTTTGATGATGAAATCGAAGGAGCGGTCCTTATAAACGCTGATCACAACCGGCAACGTCAGGCCCTTTTCCATTTCCTGCGTCTTGGCATTGAATGCCTTGCAGAATTCCATGATATTTACGCCAGCCTGACCCAAAGCCGGGCCTACTGGTGGTGCAGGGTTAGCGGAGCCCGCCGGCACCTGCAACTTCACAACTTTATCTAATTCCTTAGCCATATTATCTCCAATGGGCTGCAGGCATCATGCCCTTCACCTGTATTCGTGGGCTGATTCAAACAGCCCGCTACCACACCTCTGTGGTCATCCCCGACATCCTTGTCGGAGCGTAAGCCTGCCCCCACCATACATGGCAAAGGCCGGATCAATCAGTTCAGCTTTTTTCGACCTGAATAAAATCCAGTTCAACCGGTGTTGGCCGCCCGAAGATCGATACGCTGACCTTCAACTTAGCCTTGTCCGCCAGCACCTCTTCAACCACGCCGTTGAAGGAAGCAAACGGGCCATCCATGACGCGCACCGAATCGCCGATATCGAACATAACCTTCGGCTTGGGACGCTCGATGCCCTCTTCAATCTGGCGCACCAGAGCATCGACTTCGCTTTGCGGCATCGGACGCGGCTTGTTACCGGAACCGAGGAAGCCGCTGACCTGACGGGTATCCTTCACCACATGCCAGGTTTCATCATTCATTTCCATCTCAACCAGAATGTAGCCCGGGAAGAATTTGCGCTGGCTGGTCACCTTCTGACCCTCTTTCAGCTCAACCACTTCCTCACGCGGCACAAGAATCTCGCCAAAGCTGTCGGCCAGTCCGGCCCGCTCGGCATTCTCGCGCAACATCTGCTCTACCTTGTCTTCGTAGTTGGAATAGACCTGAACTACATACCAATGTTTCGCCATCAGATCACCTTCTGTACGAGCCAGCTCAGCAGCGAGTCGGTCAGCCACAGAAACAGCGCAATAAAAATCACCATCACAAACACCATCAAGGTGGCTTGCAATGTCTCACGGCGATCAGGCCAGGTGACCTTCTTGGCCTCGACCTTCACTTCGCTTACAAATTTCCGCATGTCGGCAACGCGACTCATACACAGCTCCTGTTCATCTTACACATCATTATTTAACTGGCAGGCCAGGAGGGGATCGAACCCCCAACCCCCGGTTTTGGAGACCGGTGCTCTACCAATTGAGCTACTGGCCTATGGGTTAAATCTTTGTTTCTTTGTGCGATGTGTGCTTCCGGCAAAATTTGCAGTACTTGTTCAACACCAGTTTATCGGTGGTGGTACGCTTGTTTTTGTCCGTCGTGTAATTCCTGCGTTTGCATTCTTCACATGCCAAAGCCAATAAATCACGCATGTCCTATTCTCCAGTGACGCCAAAGCGGCGGTCGCCCCAGGCAACCACCGCTTAAGCGATCTTAAGTCTTTGTGTTACTTAGTAATATCGGTAACGACGCCAGCGCCGACCGTGCGACCGCCTTCACGG
>CAZDJY010000045.1:0-9888 GCA_964505835.1 uncultured Zetaproteobacteria bacterium
CGCAAACGCCCAGAATATGAAGATGTTTTGTCATTCGCTGATTGAACCACAAAGCAGCACGGCAACAAAGAAAAAAATGCTCCGCCCGGGCCAACAACATGCCCAACAACGAGCAAGACAGAGCCGGACACATTTGGCAATATCCCGGCATGAGCGTTCATCCCCTGCCGCATCTTGTCGTCGAAACGGGCAAGGCCCCGACCGCCAGTGTCATCTGGCTGCATGGCCTGGGTGCGGACGGGCACGATTTCGAGCCGATTGTGGCTGAACTCGGCCTGCCCGCCGATCTTGCCGTGCGCTTCATCTTTCCGCATGCGCCTTCCATGCCGGTGACCTTGAACGGGGGCTACATCATGCCTGCCTGGTATGATATCCGGCAGAGCGACCTGGGCATCGAACATGATCGTGAGGGCATCTTGCAATCCACCCGCTCCATTCAGATGTTGATCGAGCAGGAGGAGATGCACGGCATTCCGGCCGAACGCATCATTCTGGCCGGCTTTTCTCAAGGCGGCGCGATGGCCCTGCATGTCGGCCTGCGTCAGGGCAAAGCCCTGGCCGGCATCATGACGCTTTCGGCCTATCTGCTACTGCCGGAAGAAACGGAACAATTCACCGAATCCGGGAAATCATCCCCGTTGTTCATGGCACATGGCGTTGAGGACCCTGTCGTTCCATATACGCTGGGCGAGGCAAGCTGCCGCAAGCTTGAGAAACTGGGGTATGACATCGAGTGGCACAGCTACCCGATGCAGCATTCCGTATGCCCGCAGGAAATCACCGCGATCGGGCAATGGATAAGCCGCACGCTCGCCCGCTAGTTTCCCGGCATGCATGAATTCGCGCTGCTTTTTACACCAATAAAACAGGAAGGGATGGGGACTGCATTCAGGTCAGCTTCATTGTGCACTTTATTCTTGCTTGGTTTTTTTATGCTTATGCCAACATCGGCGATGGCGGAAGACTTACCTGTCACCTTGCCCGTCACCACCCTGAGCGGTGAACAGATCAATCTCCCTGACGATCTGCCAGACATGGTGCAGCTTTTCATCATCGGATTCTCGCGCTCCTCCCGCCAGCAAACCAGGGCATGGGCACAGTCGCTGCATGGTATTTATGGCGCAATCTCCGGCATCAAGATTCATCAGGTCGCAGCACTGAACACGCCACGTTTCATCCGCGGATTTATTATTGATCGCATTCGCGATTCGATCCCGAAACACCGGCATGACACTTTTATGCTGGCAACGAAGAAGATGGATGCATGGAAAAATCTGGTCGGTTTCAAAGAAAACGATGCAGCCTATCTTGTCCTGATGAACCGAAAGCACGAAATCGTCTGGAAACATACGGGAGCCCTTTCCCACCAGAGCCTTCGGGCTTTGGAAAACCAAATATCGTTGGTGCTTATAGATCGATAATGATGACGGCCGGGGAAAGCGCTCAGAAAGTCACCAGCTTAAGAAAGCTTCTCCAGCCCTTGGTATTCCTCGATCTCGACATAGACGCAGGCCGGATAAATCGGCCCGATATCGACCAGCACCCAGCTATCTCCGCGCAGACCCAGCTCGACATCGAAAACATCACCCATGGCCACCATATCGACAATGACCGACGGCAAGGCCAGTGGGCCGATCTCTTCGCCCTGATTATCGAAATTCAGGTACAGCGCCTTGTCTTCCATGCGTATGACGCTGGCATGGCCCTCGACAAAGCGGGAGAATGTTTTACCACGGACGCGCGGCGACATGCCGCCGCCAGAGCGCACAAAATGAAACAATACCCGTGACAGACGCGCTGCACGCACCGCCTCGGGCGCCAGCTCGGCCAGGGTCTCAAGAAATTCCTGATAGCGCCCCTCGGGCCACCAGCCCCGGGTATGCACGAAATCCACAAATGCCCGCAACACTTCGGCATAGGCCTGAATCAATTCGGCATCGCTGGTCTCCCGGAGTACAAACCAGCCGAGAAAATCGCGCACATGTTCCGGGTCAAGCGCTGACAAAGGTAAAGGCCCGAGATCGCCGGCCGGTTCGACATCACCCTCAAACAGCTCAACCATCTGCTCTTCGAGGCCCTTCTCCCATTCGGAAAAATCAGGCTCTTCGCTGATTTCCATATCCTGAAACAAATCAGAGCAATGAATCAGGTACTGAGCCAGTGTCTCCAGGCACATATCGACCTGAACCTTCTCCCCGGCCACGCTCCTGGCATCGGTTCCGGATTGGCCGATAAAGCTATCCATTGCCTCCTGCAATCTGATTGTCATCGCCATAGAAACTGCCTCGCCTGCCTTTGAATGCATTCAGCCTGCCTTGCATCCCTGGCCCGGATTCTTGCTCATCGCAGGCCAAATGGCTATGTTCCCCGCCTGCCCATCCGGGCATGCCACCCATGGAGAGCGAATCATGCAGATCAATGTCACCACCATCCGAGTCGGAAACATCCTTGAAGTCGACGGCGCCCTGTGGCGCGTCATGAAGACCAAGCATGTCACCCCGGGCAAAGGTGTGGCCTGCATGCAGGTTGAAATGCGCAACATTGAAACGGGCAACAAAACCAACAAACGCTTTAATTCAACCGAGCGGGCCGAACGCGTCGTGCTCAGCCAGCGTAAGATGCAGTATCTGTATGCTGATGGAAATGATTACCATTTTATGGATATGGAGAGCTATGATCAAATCACACTGGGCGAGGATATGCTCGAAAATGTCTTACCGTATCTGCTGCCTGAAATGGAAGTCATGGTTGAATTTCACGAAGAGCGCCCGCTGAATGTTCAGTTGCCGCAGACGGTCGTGCTTGAAGTGGTCGAATGCGATGCATCCATCAAGGGGCAAACCGCTACCGGTTCCTACAAACCGGGCAAACTTGAAACCGGCGCTGCGATCATGGTCCCCCCGTATCTGGAGGCAGGCACCAAAGTCAAGGTGAACACTGATAGCGGCGAATTTATCGAGCGTGCCTGAGTAGCTGATTTTCAAGCATCCATCAAAAACGGAGCTTCTGGCTCCGTTTTTTTATATCAACCTCGGGGATTACGACTGGCTGGCTCGTCTGTCTGCATCGCACTGATATTGGTCAATACCCGGCCCAGCACATCACGGCAGGCATCAAATTCATCCTGTTCGATACCGACAAACACCTGTCGGTGAAGCTGCTCAATAATGCCACGCAGGCGAACCCCGGCTTCCCGCCCCTTATCAGTCAGCCTGACACGCATAATGCGCCGATCCCTGGCATCGGCATTGCGATCAACCAGGCCCTGTTGATGCAAGCTGTTAACCAGCCGGGTCAGCGCGGCCTTATCCTTGGCCAGCGTTTCGGCCATCTGGCCATGCGTTAGCCCCGAGCCGCGAGCATCACCCTGCATCAGCAGCATCAACACCCCGCATTCATCCGAAGTCAGATTGTAGCCCTGCTCAGAACAACGACAGGCCAGCTTCTGCCGAAAGGCATACATCAGGTGGTGCGCCAAATAACCGAGACCATCCTCGAATCGAGCCGGGGTTTTAACATTCATGGCATAACCCTAATCTAATTAGTTGATTATGCAAATAGTTGACGACATCAAATTGTACGCTACCCTAGCCGCATGCTGTTATTCCTGCGCTTTTCTGCACGCATCCATCTGACTGCCCTGCTTGCCGCATGGCTTGCTTTCCCACCCCTGATTCAGGCCGAACCGATGAGTCTGGAAGAGGTGATTGCCGAGGTGTTGCAGCAGCATCCCGATATGGCTGTCAGCCGGGTGGACAGCGACATCGCCAGAACCGAGGTGCAGAGCACTGAAGGACTGCTCGATCCCACCGTTACAGCCAGCATTTCAGCCATTCAGGATAAAACCCCTGTCTCCAATTCATTCCAGGCATCGAAAACCCAGCGTGGCCAGATCGCTGCAGGCATAAACCAGCCGCTGGCTTCCGGCGCAACCCTTTCCGCCAATGCCGCGTTCAACAGTGCCAAACAAACCTACTCCAACCCAGTTGCGGCCTCGTTCTCTCTGATCAACCCTGAATACCGCAATCAGATTGACGTCACCTACCGCCACCCACTTCTCAAGGGAGCCGATCGTCCTGATTATCTCTATGGCCTGATGGCGGCCGATGCCGGCTATCAGGCGGCGACCATCAATCAGCGCATCATTGCCCACAACCTTAGTCTGCAGGCGCTCAACCGCTATTATCAGCTCGCCTCGGATGATATAAACATCCGCATTGCCGAAGCTGCCGTTCAGCGTGCCAGGAAACTCTTATCCTATCAGCATTCACGTGAAAAATTCGGACTGATCGAAGCCTCGGATCGTTTGCAGGCAGAAGCCCTGCTGGCAGCGCGCAAGACCGCGCTGTCCCAAGCCAGGGCACGTCAGGCTTCCGATCTCACGGCCTTGAACCGCCTGATGCAGCGCGATCCCGCACAACCGATTGATGTCATCACCGGGCTGCATTTTCCCGCCACCCCTCCCCGCCTGAATGAAGCTCTGGAGGCCAGCCGTCAACTGAGGCCCGAATTCAAGGCTTTGGATGCGCGCTTGAAAGCCGCCGAGGCACAACTGGAAAGCGCCCGCGACCAGGATCAAATGCAACTTGATCTTGTGGCCCAACTCGGCACCCGCACACTGGATGGAAAAGCGGCCAGTGCGCTGAAAAAGAGTGTCAGCATCCACGATCATTTCGCCTCATTATCGCTGGAAATGAGTGATATCCTGAATCGCAAGCGCCCGCGGGCAAACCTGCGCAAAGCGGAACTGGCGCGTGAACGCATTGTCACAGAACGCATCCAGCTCCGGGAGATTGTTCGCAACGATCTGGCCAATGCCATCACTGCGATCAACAGCGGTCTGCCCACACTCGCTGCAGCCGAGGCTCAGGCAGATATTGAAAGACAGAAGTTCAAGGCCGAGATGCGTAAATATCGGGAAGGCCGAACAGATACGGCGACACTGGTTCAGTTCGAGGGCGATCTGAGCAATGCCGAATTGCAGGCAGAGCTGCAGCGGCTGAACCTGGAACTGGCGGACAGACAGCTGGCCTGGGCAGAGGGGCGCCTGCAAAGGCAGAGCTCCCGGAATGAAAACACGGAGGCCAACCCCGGATGAAAAGCATGATCGCCTTCTTTGTACGCCGCGGTGTACTGGTCAACCTGATGTCCCTGATGCTGCTGGCTGGCGGCATCTACGCCGGCATCAATATTCAGCGCGAGGCCTTTCCAAGTGTGAACTTCGATATTGTCGCCATTGGTGCGGGTTATCCCGGTACAGCGCCGCGCGAAGTGGAGCAGTTGCTGGTCACACCCATCGAGCGTGAATTAAAAAGCATCGATGGCATCAATGCCATCCGATCCACCGCTTTTCCCGGCTCCATGCAGATCACCATTGAAGTCGATCCGAACTACAAGGATCGCTCAAGGCTGGTATCCGATATCCAGCAGGCTATCAATCGTGCCGATCTGCCAGCCGACCTGCCGGCTGAGCCGCTGATCAGTGAGGTAAAATCCGAACAGGCGCCGGTGATGACCTTTTCCATCTTTGGTGAGTTCGATCCGCTCGAATTGAAGCATCTGGGCGACAAGATTGAGGATGACGTGCTTGATCTGCAAGGCGTTGCCAGGGTTCTGGTGCAGGGCGACCGGAAGGAAGAGATCCGCATCGTTCCCGACCCGCAGAAGATGCGCAAGCACAGGGTATCAACCAACGATCTTATCACTCTGATTCGCGGCTGGAACATCAATGCCCCGGGCGGCCATCTGAAAGCCCCGGACGGCCAGCGCATCATCCGCATCACCGGTGAATTCACATCGGCTCAAGATGCCGCAAACCTGGTATTGCGCGCCAACGAACAAGGCCATGCACTGAGACTCGGAGACGTTGCCGATGTCAGTCAGACACTGGAAAGGCCGAGCCGCTATGTCGGTGCTCAGGGGGATCCGGCCCTGAATATGATCGTCCTGAAAAAAGGAGATGCGGATATCATCTCTCTGGTTGATCGAGTGCGCGCTTATCTGAAGACGGTGCCGGAGAAATACGGTCAGGGCGTCAATGTGCGGGTGTATAACGACATGTCGACCATCACCCGCCTGCGCCTTGGCGTGCTTACACAAAATGGCGCCATCGGCCTTGCCCTCGTATTGCTCACCCTGATGCTGTTCCTGCGCCCGGCTGTTGCACTGACAACGGCCTGGGGCCTGCCGATCATCTTCTTCTCGGGTTTGCTGGCTCTTTATATGGCCGGCGTGACGCTGAATCTGCTAACCATGTTCGGCTTCATCATGGTGCTCGGCCTGATGGTCGATGATGCAATCATTATCGGTGAGAATGCGACCTATCACATGGAACAGGGCATGCCGCCTGAGGCTGCCGTGATCAAGGGTACGCATGAGCTGATCGGTCCGGTCTCGGCCACTGTACTGACCACCATCGTCGCATTCCTGCCGCTGATGCATATGGACGGCATCATCGGCAAATTCGTCTTTTCCATCCCTGTCGTCGTCGTCACCCTGCTGCTGTTTTCATGGTGGGAGGCGATCTTTATCCTGCCCAATCACATCCGCGACTTTGCCAACCCGGGCAAACACCCGAAAGAGCGCTGGTTGTTTGTATGGATCAACCGCATATACACCTGGCTGCTGGGCTGGGCGCTGAAACTACGCTATCTAACGATTATTCTGACACTTCTAGGGCTGGCTGCCGCCGGTGCGCTGGCCACACAGATGAAATTCCAGCTGTTTCCGTCTGGTGCCGAATCCACTTTCTATTTGAGAGTGAATATGCCCATCGGCACCACCCTTGAAGAAATGCAGGCTAAACTGAAAGATCTGGATATTGAGGTGCGCAAACGCATTGATCCGGCCCTGCTGGAAACGACAACCATGATCGCTGGCGAGAACAGTGCCGACCAGCGCGAAGCTCTGAAACAGATTGGTGACCGCTTTGGCTTTGAGCGAGTGATCCTGATTCCATTTACCAAACGGAGTACATCGGCTTTCACCGTGATGGAGAAGATACAGAAGGAAATCCCGCCTCTGTTCCCCGAGCTTGATATCAGCTTCGCCATGCAACGGCCCGGACCTCCTGTGGGCCGCGCCCTGCAGGTGGAATTGACTGGCTCCAATGAAGCAGCCATGACGCGCACAGCCAAACGCCTGATGAATATACTCGCCGGCATTCCGGGAGCTTCTGCGGTTGAGAGCGATCTCGAACCCGGCGATCCCGAACTGCATGTGGTCATGGATCGTAAACTGGCTGCTTATGCAGGCGTAGATCTGGCCACTGCGGCAACGCACATCCGAGCCGCTTTTGACGGACTGCGTGTTTCCACCCTGAAACGGGACAAGGAAGAGGTCGATGTCACCATCCGCTTTGCCGAGCAGGCGCGCCATGATCCAGCCACCCTGCAAAACCTCGAAATCCCCAACCGCAGCGGCGGCCTTGTACCACTATCCCGCATTGCCAAACTCGAGGAAACCCCGGGGGCGACCAGTATCCGCCATAAGGATGGCAACCGGGTCATTAATGTTTCCGCCGAGGTGGATCGAAAGCTTATTACCTCCCAGGAGCTGAATGCTAAAGTGGCAGCCATGAAAGAAAAATGGCTGGCCGATGATGCCGATAAACTGAAATATCATCTTGGTGGCGAGCAGGAACGAAGCCAGGAGTCGGTGCGCGGGCTGATGTTCAGCTTCCTGTTTGCCCTGGCCGGCATCTTTGTCATCCTGGCCATCCAGTTCAACCGCATCAGTTATCCGATTCTGGTTATGCTGGCCATCCCCTTCGGCGCCATCGGTATTGTGGTCGGGTTCTTCCTGCACGGCCAACCGTTATCCTTCATGGCCATGATGGGTTTCGTAGCTCTAACCGGCGTGGTGGTCAATGCCTCGTTGGTCATGGCTGTGTTTATCCAGCGCCAGATTGCTGATGGCGCACCCTGGCGTGAAGCCATCATTGAAAGCGGCCGACGCCGTCTCAGGGCAGTACTGCTGACCGCCATCACTACCGTAGTCGGCCTACTGCCGACAGCTTACGGCTGGGGCGGCTTCGACCCGTTTGTAGCCCCCATGGCACTGGCATTATCCTGGGGATTGCTGTTCTCCACCGTCATCACCTTATTCTCGGTGCCTGCAGCACTGGGCATCGCCCTGGATGGCAAGCAGCTGGTGCAGCGCTTGCTTGGCCGGGCATCGGAAAAATCCGCGGCGATATGAGGCGAGGCGAAGGTGTCGGCAGATAAAGAATTATTCATGTCGGGTTCACAGCCGCATCATAAGGGGCCGCTATAGTTTGCCTTGTCTGGCGCCTCCCTCCTCCCTCCCCTTTGGTGCCAGACAATCTTTAAAAAAGGCCCCGCTTCTGCGGGGCCTTTTGTTTTGTGTCGGAAGGATTGGGAGGGGGGCGATTGAGGCCGACTCATGCAGGAATTATTATCCCTAAGGATGTTCGCCCTCTTCTTCCAGCTCCCTGCTGAAGGACTCCCGATTGCGGGCAATCAACACCAGCAGACAAGCGGAATAAAGGAACGTCGATAAAAGAATAACGCCGATCACCACGGCCTTAAACATCTCCAGATGCTCGAACGAGGCTGGAATCATCATCAACATGACAATGGACAGACCCCCTTTAATACCGGCGAAGGTCAGCACCCCCCACCAGCGGAAATTCACATTGGTCATTCTGGTCGTCCGATTGGTGATGATAGCGAATTTACCCATCATCAGAGCGCGGATTACTGTTGTCGCAACAAACATGCCGAGGATTTCACCTTTGTACTGCCAAAGCAGATCAACATTGATGATTTCGGCCATGGCGATAAACAGGATGGTGTTGGCGACCAGAGCCAGCAGCTGAATATCTTCCTTGGTGCGCACATGCCGATCCCGTTCTTCAGCCGTGGCCATGATGCGTCCCAGTGCCGCCCGCACGATACCACGGGAACGATTCTCCCCTGCCATTTCATTCTGCAATGCCAGTTCATCCGCATCGATTCTCTTGTCGTCTGCGGCAATCGCCTGAGTCATCACATGATGCACGGTAATGGTGGCGAAGATACAGGCCAGAATGCCCGACAAATGCATATGCGAATGCGCTCCGAAGACATTGAGCAGGGTATAAAAATGTTCGGCCAGCTCAAAAGCGCCATAACCGGTCATCAGAATCACCATCATCTCGGCCGTTCTGTTTTCCGTGGTTTTCAGCGCTATCAAGCCCAAGTAACCGACCGCCACACCAAATGCCGCTGAACCCAGCACCACAATCGCGCTTATCTGCGAGACATAGGCAGCGGTGATTTCACCGCCATTCAAGGCATAAAGCCCGACAAACACGAATACGATCAATGCCGTCGCATCGTTGAACAGGCTTTCACCTTCGGCCAGAATCTTCAGGCGATGCGGCAGTTCAAACTTGGAGAAAATACTGACCACGGACACAGGATCGGTGGCCAGCACCATGGCAAACAACACAATCACGGCGGCCAGTGAAAGATGATACTCGGCAAAGATCAGATCGGCGGTAAAGATGGCGGTAATCACGGAAAGGGCAACGGCAACCACAGCCAGATAAAACAGGCTTAGTCCATGTTCTTTCAGATCGCTCACCTTCAATTCCAGCGAATCGGAGATCAACAACACCGGCAGCAGAAAAAGCACCAACAATGCGAAACTGGCCGGGTCGGCGGTAAACAGCGGTGACAAGGTAAAAAAATGTTCGAAGACGAAAGCCAGACCAATCAGGCCGAGCGGCGATGGAACCTTAAGCTTGTCCTCCAGCTGCAGGGCCAGGTACAAGATACCCGCCACGCTCAACAGGGTTATAATCATATGGATCTCCTCCCGAATTCATCAGCCTTTATACAAGCAGACCAGGAAAAACACAAAGAACAGAGCAAGTTTCAGGCC